>NZ_JCBAMR010000007.1:0-204797 GCF_059760425.1 Achromobacter sp. RT286_PF | reverse complement strand
AAGAAGTCTCGTGAGATCAGTGATTTGTTTGTTTTTTTTCAAGCAGAAAACTGCATACGATATTTGTCCCGTGGTCTCGTGGGCTCGGAGTTGTATATAAGAGACAGCCGTTTGGTATTTGATTTTGGCATCTGCTTTTGCCCCACACCCGCCGGCGTTCATCCGGTTTACGGCCATCCACACACACATCAACGAGACACGCAGCCATGACCACCACCATCAACGAAACCCACGATCCGTCCTTGAAAAGCTGGGTTGCCAGCGCCAACACCGGCACGTCCGATTTTCCGGTGCAGAACCTGCCCTATGGCACCTTCCGCCGCAAGGGCACGAACGAATCGTTCCGCCCCGGCGTGGCCATTGGCGACCAAATCCTGGACCTGGCCGCGCTGGCCGCACAGAAGCCATTTGAAGGCCTGGCCGCCGACGCCCTGGCCGCCTGCAACAGCGACAGCCTGAATGCGTTGATGGCGTTGGGCCACGCCCACTGGAGCGCCCTGCGCCTGGCGCTGTCGCGTGCCTTGCGCGAAGGCGCCGCGCTGCGCGCCGCCGTCGAACCGCTGCTGGTGCCGCAAGCCGACGCCGAGCACACCACGCCCGCGCGCATCGGCGACTACACCGACTTCTACATCTCGGTGCACCACGCCACCGCCATCGGCAAGCAATTCCGCCCCGACAACCCGCTGCTGCCCAACTACAAGTGGGTGCCCATCGGCTACCACGGCCGCGCATCCAGCATCGGCGTCGACCAGAAGTTTCCGCGCCCCGTGGGCCAGACCCGCCCGGCCAACGAAGGCGACACGCCGCAGTTCGGCCCGTGCGCCCGCCTGGACTACGAGCTTGAGCTGGGCATCTTCGTGGGCACCGGCAACACCCAGGGCGACCGCATCGACCTGGCCGACGCCGACCAGCACGTCTTTGGCCTATGCATCCTGAACGACTGGTCCGCGCGCGACATCCAAGCTTGGGAATACCAGCCGCTGGGCCCCTTCCTGTCAAAGAACTTCGCATCAACGATTTCGCCGTGGATCGTCACGATGGAAGCGCTTGAGCCCTTCCGCACGCAGTACAACCGTGGCCCGGCTGAACCGCAGCCGATGCCGTATCTGGCCTCGGACGCGAACCGCGCCAAGGGCGCCTACGACGTGCAGCTGGAAGTGCTGATGACCACCGCGCAGTCGCGTGAGGCCAAGGCGCCGCCGGTCACGCTGTCGCGCAGCAACTTCCGCGACGCCTACTGGAACGTGGCGCAGCTGATCACGCACCACACGGTGAACGGCTGCAACCTGCAACCGGGCGACATGCTGGGCACGGGCACGCTGTCCGGGCCGCAGCCGTCGGAAGCCGGTTCGCTGCTGGAATTGAGCCAAGGCGGCAAGACGCCGATCGACCTGCCCTGGGGCGAAAAGCGCACGTTCCTGCAAGACGGCGACCAGATCATCATGCGCGCCGCATGCCAGAAGGCGGGCTATCCGAAGATCGGTTTCGGCGAAGCCTCCGGCGTGGTGTTGCCGGCCAAGCTGTAAAGCAAACTCCGACGCAAACCCAGCGCGGCGCAAGCGATCACGCACCCACTGCGCCGCGCGGGGCACATCGTCAAAACAAGAAAGGCCGCTCCGTTTACCGGGCGGCCTTTCGTTATTTCATGCCGTCGTTGCCCAGGCATCAGGGCATCAACGCGCCATCAAGGCAGCCGGTATTTTTCTTCGCGGTAAACCCAGCTTGCCCACAAGGCATGCGCTAGCGCTTCTTCAGTCAAGGCCGGGTCTGCGGGCTCGACGGGCGCATAGACTTCGTCCTTGCCCACCGGCGCGGCTTCGTATCGGAATTCGCGCGGCGCTTTCTGTGGCTCCAGCACCAGCAGCTTGTCACCTTGCAAATAGCCGAAGTTGTCGGCGTACTGCATCATTGCGCGGTTTGGATCGCGCTGCGTCAGGTCGGCGCCCAGCATCGGGTTGACGTTGTCCAGCCCGATCAACGACAGCAGCGTGGGCGCCATGTCGATCTGGCTGACCAGGCGTTCGTCCTGGCGCGGCGCGATGCCGGCGCCCAGGAACAGCGCGGGAATCTGGAAGTGGCGTACCGGCACCGGTATCGACCCATACACGCGCGAATCGTGATCGGCAATTACCAGGAACACGGTGTTGTCCCAGTACGGCGCCTGCTTTGCCTTTTCAAAGAACTGCCCCAACGCCCAGTCGGCGTATCGCACCGTGTTATCCACCGTGGCCGGGTCGCCCACCGGCTTGATGCGACCTTCGGGGTATTCCCACGGCGAATGGTTCGACACCGAAAACGCCAGCGTGAAGACCGGCTTGTCGCCATCCGCGCGCAGCAGGCGGTCGACCTGATTGAACATGTCTTCGTCGGACGCGCCCCATGACCCTTCGAACACCGGGTTCACGAACTTGGGCCGGTCCACCACTTCATCAAAGCCGTTGCCCAGGAAGAACGCGCGCATATTGTCAAAGTGCGACTCGCCGCCATACACGAAGCGCGAGTGGTAGCCGTGCTTGCCCAGCACCTGCGCCAGCGTGAAGAAGCCGGTTTGCGAACGTGGCAGCTTGACCACCGCGTCAGCCACGCTGGGCAGGAAGCCCGCCGTTACCGCTTCGATGCCGCGCACCGAGCGCGTGCCCGTGGCGTAGGCGCGATGGAACATCCAGCCTTCCTTGGACAGGCGGTCGATATTGGGTGTCAGGTCGCGCCCGCCCAGGCTGCCCACGTACTGCGCGCCCAGGCTTTCCTGCAAGATGATCACGACGTTCAGCGGCTTGTCGCGCCGCACCGTGGCTTTTTGTTCGTGCAGGCTGGGATAGCGCGCATCCAGCGGCGCCCCGGTCAGGCCGGCTTTCTCGCGCACGATGGCGTTCATCTGGTCCACCGGCATCCGTGGATACATCGCGGCCGACGAGCGTTCGTCGCGCATGCGATAGGCCGCGTCGAACACGCTGTACAGCGAATTCAGCGCCAACGCGTTGACCATGGAATCTGAACTGAACGCCACCTTGGCCGGGTTGATGGGCCGGTGTTCCAGCGTGCCGCGCGCGCCCAGCACCACCAGCGCCAGGATCACGAAGGACGCAATCGGCCGCTTCCACCACGCCATGAATCCATCGCGCGAACGCGTCGGAAACAGCTTGAACGCCAGCCATGCCGCCACCACCAGCACCACGAACGCCGCCAGCAGCACGCCCTTGTAGCCCTGCCACAGCATCGACCCCACTTCCTTGGGATTGAGCAGGTAAATGAAGTAAAGCCGGTTCGGCCGCGTGTCGTATTCCGCGATGAACTGCGGCGTGGACACTTCCAGCAGCACATACAGCATCCACCAGATGCGGAACCACCACGCGGTAATCGTTGCGGCCAGCGGGCGATGCCCAAACCCCGGCGACAGCACCGCGGGCAACGCAATCACCATGGACAACAGGCAGACGTCGATGCGCAGCCCGCCCAGCAGCACCGGCCCCAAGCCGCCGGCCGCTTGCACGCGGTCCCACATCCAGAACGACAGCCCCAGCCGCGACAAAGTCAGCAGCACCAGGACGGCCAGGATGAATCGAAGTGTCAGGCGACGCATGCGGCGGCCCTCCGCAAGAGGCGAAGCGCGTTCGCCACCGGTGATGAAAGAATGCCGCTGTTGATGCCGAGCAAAGCCATGCCGTCTCGTAGTCCGAAATGAAAACGGGCAAAGATTAACGCGGTTTTGGGTACACGGCCGGGAGATTCGCAACGGTTCGCGACGGCCGGCAATGGCCGGCAATCGGTTAAACGTTGTACGACATCGTATTTCGCGCTACGCCGCGCGGTCGGCTTGCCGTACGGGCTGGTCGGGTACGTATCTGTCTACTGGGCGCGGCGCAGGCGTTCCCGGCTGTTGCTCAGGTGCGTGCGCATCGCCGCGCGCGCGGCTTCGGCATCCTGGCGCATGATCGCGCTGTAGATGTCTTCATGCTCCAGGTTCACGCGGGCCAGATAGGCCGCGCGGTCTTCGTGCGCGAACTTGGCGGAATTGATGCGGGTGCGTGGAATGATCGCCGAGCCCAGGTGCGACATCAGGTCGGCGAAATAACGGTTGTCGGTGGACTGCGCCACCAGCAGATGAAACTGGAAGTCGGGCGTGATCGTGTCGCCGCCAACGTCCAGCGCGGCTTTGAACAGGTCAAGCGCGCGCCGCATTTCCTGCAACTGCACGTCGCTGCGCCGAATGGCGGCAAGGCCCGCGGCCTCGCTTTCCAGGCAAATACGCAGCTCTAGCAGCACCAGCACATCGCGCACCGTGGCGATGTCGGCCGGGTCCACCCGAAAGTCGACGCTGCCGCTGGGCTCCAGCGCATACGTGCCCACGCCGTGATGCGTTTCGACCAGGCCCGAGGCCTGCAAGCGCGACAGCGCTTCGCGCACAACGGTTCGGCTGACGCCAAACTGACGCATGATCTCTGATTCGGTGGGCAGCTTGTCGCCAGGGCGGATTTCGCCACTGCGTATGCGTTCGGAGATGCTCTCGACCAAGCCTTGAGCCAGATTCCGGGGACGACGCTGCGGCAAGACAGGAGTATCGACAGGAGCGTTCATCAGGGTTAATCCGAAAATGAGTACAAAGGCTTGACGCTGAAATTTGCGGCTAATTATACTTTGCGCAAGTTGTACGACAACGTACCAGATACGTTCCCACTCCGCACCTTCTACCGAGCGTTGCGACATGAGCAGAACCGTCAACCCGCCGCCAGCGACCACCCGCTGCCAGCGTCTATTACTCACCGGCGCCGCCGGGGGCCTGGGACAAGTGCTCCGTCCCCGACTCAGAGCATTCACCGACCTGCTGCGCATATCCGACGTGGCACCCATGGCCGCCGCGGGCGATGGCGAAGAAGCCGTCCCGTGCGATCTGGCCGACGCCGCCGCCGTGTCGTCGCTAGTGCAGGGCGTGGATGCCATCGTGCACCTGGGCGGTGTATCGGTTGAACGCCCGTTCGAACAGATTCTTCCGGCCAACATACAGGGCGTCTACAACCTGTACGAGGCCGCCCGCGTGCACGGCGTGCGGCGCGTGGTGTTCGCCAGCTCGAACCATGTCATCGGCTTTTACGAACAGGGCCAGCAACTGGACGCCAACGTGCCGCTGCGGCCCGACGGCTATTACGGCCTGTCCAAAGCCTATGGCGAACATCTGTCGCGCTTTTACTTCGACCGCTACGGCATCGAAACCGTGTGCCTGCGCATCGGTTCGTCGTTCCCCGAGCCCAAAGACCGCCGCATGCTGGTTACCTGGCTCAGCTACGACGACCTGACCGACCTGGTCACGCGCGCGCTGTTCACGCCCGACGTCGGGCACTTGATCGTCTATGGCGCGTCCGCCAACCGAGACAGCTGGTGGCGCGACGACGCCGCAATGGTGCTGGGCTTTGTGCCCAAGGATTCCTCCGAGGTCTTCCGTGCGCAGGTCGAAGCGCAGCCGCCGCTGGCCGCCGACGATCCGGTTGCGCGCTACCAGGGCGGCGCGTTCGTCAAGGCCGGCCCGTTCCCCTTCCCCCCGGTTTCCACCAAGTAGGCGCCCCCATGCCCGCAATCGCCGAACGCGTTGGAGACATGCTGTGCGGCGTCGGAGAAAGCCCGGTCTGGCGCGCCAGCGACCAGACCTACACCTGGACCGACATTCCCAACAAAACGCTGTGGCGCTGGTCCCCCGCCAGCGGCGAATTCGCGCAATGGGCGCTGCCACGGATGGCGGGCTGCATCGCCATGCGCGGCGCGGGCTGGCTATTGGGGATGGAAGACGGCGTGTACGAATGCGACGCGCTGCTGCCCGACGCACCTTGCCACCCGCGCCTGCTCGCGCACGTGGCACACGCCGCGCCCGGCATGCGCTTTAACGATGGCCGCAACGATCGGCAAGGCCGCTTCGTGGCGGGCACGATGGCGATGGACATGGGCCGTGCGCTAGCGGCCGGCCGCCTGTATCGCCATGACCCCGACGCGCGCAGTCTGACCGAGCTGGTGGACGATTTGATCGTGCCCAACGGCCTGGCATTCAGCCCGGACGGCAAGACGATGTACCTGTCCGATTCGCACCCGTCGCGCGCCATGGTGTGGGCGTTTGATTACGACGTGGACAGCGGCACGCCCCACAATCGCCGCCCGTTCATCGCCGCCTTGCCCGCCGGCCGCCCCGACGGCGCCGCGGTCGACGCCGACGGCTGCTACTGGATTTGCGGCAACGACGCCGGCCGCGTCTACCGCTACACGCCCGACGGCCGGCTGGACCAGACCTACACCGTTCCCGCTCGCAAGGTCGCCATGTGCGCCTTTGGCGGCGCGGGCATGGACACCCTTTTCGTCACGTCGATACGCCCTGCCGACGCCGCCCCCGGCGCGCTGGACGGCGCCGTGTTTGCCCTGCGCCCCGGCGCGCGGGGCCTGGAGGAAACCGCAAGCGCCGGCTAGCACCCGACCGGGGCGGCATTAACGCGCCCCACGCAACGTAGGTCTGTACACGAAGAGCTTCGAGGCCGTCCCGGCCCATAACGAAACGCCGTACTCCAACCGGAGGTAGACATGCTGCGCCCCACCCTGACCCGCGCCATCCTGGCGGCGGCTGCCTTGCTGACCCTTGTTCCCCTGGCCAACGCGGCCGAGCTGCGATCCGCCGACATCCATCCCGACGACTATCCCACCGTGCAAGCCGTGCGCCAGTTCGGCGAACTGGTCAAGCAACGCACCAACGGCCGCATCACCGTCAAGGTCTATGCGGGTGGCGCGCTGGGCAACGAAGACGATTCGATCGAACAGGTCAAGCTGGGCGCGCTGGCCATGGCGCGCGTGTCCAGCGCCGCCATGCACAACATCTGCCAGACCACGCGCGTGCCGTCGCTGCCGTTCCTGTTCCGTTCAAAAGAACATCTGCACAAGGTGCTGGACAGCGAGATCGGCGATCAGATCCTGCGCTCTTGCGAGGCGGCCGGCTTTGTTGGGCTGGCCTGGTACGACAGCGGCTCGCGTTCGATGTACACGCGCAACAAGCCCGTCAAGACGCTGGCCGACGCCAAGGGCATGAAGATCCGCGTGCAGCAGTCGGACCTGTCCGTCGCCATGGTCGAGGCCATGGGCGCCAACGCCACGCCCATGCCGATGGGCGAGGTCTATACGTCGTTGAAGACGGGTCTGGTGGACGCCGCCGAAAACAACTTCCCCAGCTACGAAAGCGCGCATCACTACGAAGTGGCGAAGTACTACGCGCTGACCGAGCACACCATGACGCCGGAGATCCTGATCTTCTCCAAGCGCCAGTGGGACAAGCTGGCGCCCGAAGACCAGAAGATCCTGCGCGAGGCCGCGCGCGAATCGGTGCCGTTCATGCGCAAGCTGTGGGACGAACGCGAACAGAAGTCGCGCGCCATCGTCGAGAAGGCGGGTTCGCAGATCGTGGACGTGGACAAGGCGTCTTTCCAGGGCGCGATGAAGCCGGTGTACGACCGCTTTGTCACCACGCCAGAAATGAAAGACCTGGTCGCAAAGATCCAGGCTGTCCAGTGAGGGCGACATGTTGGCCACACCCACGAATGAAACCGGTGTAGCAGCGGTGGGCCGGGCGCAAGCCCTGGCCGGCCCGCTGGACGCCTACACGCGCGGCTGCGCCCTGCTGGCGCGAGCCTGCATGTGGACCAGCGTGTTCGGGCTGGTCTGCCTGATCATCGCGGTCAGCTTGCAGATCTTCGGCCGCCACGTGCTCAACAGCACGCCCACCTGGGCCGAAAGCCTGGCGCTGCTGCTGGTGCTGTACGTCACCATGCTGGGCGCGGCGGTTGGCGTGCGCGATGCGGGCCATATCGGCTTCGAGTCGCTGCTGGAAGCGCTGCCTGCCGGCGGGCAGCGGCGCTTGCGCATCTTCATCCACCTGCTGGTGCTGCTGTTCGGCGTGCTGATGGCCTGGAACTGCGGCGTGCTGGCGGAATCGGTACACGCCTACAAGATCCCCAACCTGGGCATCTCGAACGCCTGGAAGTACATCCCCGCAACCCTGTCGGGCACCTTGATCGCGCTCTTTTCGCTGGAGCACATCATCGCGATCCTGCGCAACCATAAGGTGGTACCGGCAT
The DNA here is from genome assembly GCF_059760425.1 of Achromobacter sp. RT286_PF. NCBI lineage: Bacteria > Pseudomonadati > Pseudomonadota > Betaproteobacteria > Burkholderiales > Alcaligenaceae > Achromobacter > Achromobacter sp. RT286_PF. Next base: position 196,701 of record NZ_JCBAMR010000007.1, on the reverse strand, counting down.
GGCGCTGACACTGCTTTCGTTTACGTTCATGGGCTTTTTGGTGATCGGCGTGCCGGTGGCCTTCGCCATCGGCCTGTCGTCCATCACCGCGATCATGGTCGAGGACCTGCCGCTGGCCGTGGCGTTCCAGCAGATGACCTCGGGCATGAACGCGTTCTCGTTCCTGGCCATTCCCTTTTTCATCTTCACGGGCGAGCTGATGCTGTATGGCGGCATCGCCGACCGCATCGTCAACTTCGCCAAGTCGCTGGTGGGGCATGTGCGCGGCGGGCTGGGCATGTCCAACGTGGTGGCTTGCACGCTGTTCGGCGGCGTGTCGGGCTCGCCGGTGGCGGACGTGTCGGCCATGGGGTCGGTGATGATCCCGATGATGAAGCGCGAGGGCTATCACGCCGACTACGCGGTCAACGTCACCACGCACGCGGCGCTGGTGGGCGCGCTGATGCCGACCAGCCACAACATCATCATCTACACCTTGGCGGCGGGCGGCAAAGTTTCCATTGCCGCGCTGATTGCCGCCGGTGTCGTGCCCGCGTTGATCCTGACGCTGTGCAACCTGGCCGCCGCGTATTTCGTGGCACGCAGCCGGGGCTATCCGGCGGGCACCTTCCCTGGCTGGCACATCGTGTTGCGCTCGCTGGTGGCCGCCACACCGGGGCTGTTCGTGGTGGTGCTGATCATCACCGGCATTCTCAGCGGCGTGTTCACCGCGACGGAATCGGCCGCGGTGGCGGTGTTGTACGCGTTGGCGCTGACGGTGTTCGTGTATCGCTCGTTGACCTGGGACCAGTTCGTGCGCGCGGCCAGCAAGGCGGTGAAGACGACGGGCGTGGTGTTGCTGCTGATCGGCATTTCGGCCACCTTCGGCTATCTGATCAGCTTTTACGGCGTGGCCGAAAAAACCGGCGAGTTGATGGCCTCGATATCGACCAGCCCGTGGGCCATCTTCCTGATGGTCAACATCATCCTGTTCGTGCTGGGCACGTTCCTGGACATGGCCGCCACCATCCTGATCTGCACGCCCATTTTCCTGCCGATCTGCATGCAGTACGGCATGGGGCCGGTTCAGTTCGGCATCGTCATGTTGCTGAACTGCGCGCTGGGCTTGAACACGCCACCGGTGGGCACCACGCAGTTTGTGGGCTGCGCCATCGGCGGGGTATCGGTGGGGACGGTCATGCGAACGATCTGGCCGTTCTATGGCGCGCTGCTGGCGGCGCTGGCGCTGGTGACCTACGTGCCCGCGTTCTCGCTGTGGCTGCCGGGCGTATTGCTCAACTGATCGCGCGACAAGCGGGACGGGCCGGATGGACCGGGCCGTTCCGCATCGGCCCGGCCGCCGGCATGCCGCCTGACGATCAGCGGCATGAAGAACAGCGCGGCCAGAAACCACAGCAGGGTCGCCGACCACAGCGTCTGGCTCAGGAAATGCGCGCCTTGCAAAATGCGCACCACTGAAAACAGCACGCCGGCCGACACGCCCATCGCCAGGCCCCACCAACGCCATGCAGGCCGTTTCAGCGCCCAGCCGAAAAAGTACAGGGTCAACATCGAATACCCCGCGCCCGCATGGCCGCTGGGCAAGGCGCCGCCCGCCCTGGCGCGTAGCCACGTCCACCAGTGCAGCGGATACGGCGTGTAGCCGCCCAACGTCTCCAGGTCGTAAGGACGCGGCAGCGTCGTGTGGTGCTTGAGTTGATTGACCAGTACCTGTCCGACCAGGCATGTGGCCGCCAGCGCCAGCGCGGCGCCGCGCCACTGTCGCCACGCCGGCACGCGAAAGCTGGCGGCGACCACACCGACAGCGGCCAGGGCCACGCCGATGGGCAGCACCAGCACCAGGCGATGGCCCAGCATTTCCAGCAATCGGTTGGTGTGTAGGGGGAAATCGTTCAGCACCGGGCTGAACAGCGCATGCGCAATGCGCAGATCCAGTCCCGACACGTTGGTCCACCAGGCGGCGGCCGCCAAGGCCAACGTCACGCCGATCAGTTGGCTGCACAAATACCAGGCAAGCGTGGGCGCACGCGCCGGGAACAGCGGTGGGGACGGCATGGTGGCAAGGACCAGGGGACGGTTCGGGGAATCGCTGAGCTTAGCGCCCCGAAGGTCGAATAATCGTCAAATTCGGGTCTGTGTTTGCGGCGCAACAGCGGTGGAATGCGCGTCGAACCGCAGCAGGAACCGGGTGCCGCGCGATGCCGGCTCGCGCGACGATTCCACAGTAAGCAGCCAGCCCTGCATGTCGCAGACGCGCTTGGCGATGGCCAGCCCCAGGCCGCGCGCCGTCTCGTGCTGGCCGGCGGCGACCGTGTCGCGCATGCGGCCGCTGTAATAGCGGCGGAACAGGAAAGGCAGGTCGTCCGGCGCGATACCCTTGCCGTCGTCGCTCAGTTCCAGCACGTCAGGCGCGCGAAACGTGGCAGTCAGCGTGGCCGGCGCGGCATGCTCGACGGCGTTGCGCACCAGGTTGCGCAGCACCGTCAACAAGGCGTAGCGATCCAGTGTCAACACATGGCCGGAGGCGATCTGATTGTCGAAACGCAGTTCGGCCAGCGCGCCCTGCGCCTCGTAGCCGCGCCAGGCGTCCTGCATGCATTCGGCGATGTCGACGGGCGCGGGCGGAAGCAGCTGGTCGCGCGCCATGGCGCGGGCGCTTTCCAGGCACACGATCACGTCGTCGACGTTGTCCACCACGCGCGTCAGACGCTCGCGTTGGTCGGCCGTCAACGCCTGGGTCAGCAGCATCAGCTCGCTGTCCGAGCGGATGGCGGCCAGCGGCGTGCGCACTTCGTGGCTGAGGTTGCCGGCGAATTCTCGCTCGCGCGCGATGGACCGGTCGACCTGGTTCTGCACGCGGTTAAAGGCTTCGATCAGGCGGCCGGCCTCGTCATCGCGGGTCACGGCCATGTCTGGCGCACCCGGCGCCCAGGTGGCCAGCCGGTCGGTCAGGTCCAGCAGCGGCCCCACCGCCACCCCCGCCACGCGGCGCGACAAGGCGTAGGCGCCCACGACGCAGATGGCGCCCACGCCCAGCACAATCAAGCCGAAATCATGGACCCGTTCTTCGTTGTCGGTGGCGTCGTACAGCAGGTACACCTTGCCCCGCCCCGTGTCGGCCACCATCACGTGCCAGGTATAGGCTTCCGGTTCGATCAGGTGCAGCCCGTTATCCAGTTCCAGCACTTCGTCGGGTATGCCGGCCGGGCGCTGCCCATCCACGCTCATCCAGGCGCGCATCGACCCGCCCAGCTCGCGCACGCCGCCGCGCGGCAGGAAGTCGTCGCTGCTGCGCGCATGCTGCACCAGGCGGTCCATTTCGGTGTTCAGGATGTCGTTGACCAGGTCGTCTTCCATCTGGTCAAACGTCAGGTAGGCCAGCAGCGCCAGCGCCGTCACGAATAGCGCGACGGTGCCGGTCAGCGCCCACACCACGCGCTGGGTCAATGTGCCGCCCGTGGCGCGCGTCATGGACATATTCCGTTCAGCGTCAGGCGCCAGCCAGTGCCGTGCAGCGTTTCGATGCCGTCAAAACCGGCGTCCGCCAACGCGCGGCGCAACAGGTGCACCTGGCTGCGCAACGCGTCCGACGACGGGGGTTCGTTGCCCCACAACAGCGATTCCAGTTCTTCGCGCGCGACCACGCGGCCGGGGTCCCGCATCAGCGCGTCCATGATCAGGCTGGCCTTGCGCGTCAGATGCACGGGCTGGCCGTTGACCAGCACGCCACGGCTGCGCGTGTCGTACTTGAGCGGACCGAATTCGCGCACCGCGTCCACCGTCGCCCCCTTGGCGCGCTGGATCAGCGCCAGCAGGCGGGCTTCGACTTCAAGCAGCGCGAAGGGCTTGGTCAGGTAATCGTCGGCGCCATGGGAAAACCCCGCCAGCTTGTCTTCCAGGCTGTCGCGCGCGGTCAGCATCAGGACGGGCACGTCGGCGCGCATGTCGGTGCGCAGCGTGTGCAGCACCGCGTTGCCGTCCATGCCCGGCAGGCCGATGTCCAGGATCAGCGCATCGAAGCGTTGCGCCTTCAGGCGTTCCAGAGCAGCGTGGCCGGTGTAGGCCACGTCGGGCAGGAAGCCGCGCGCCTCCAGGAATGAATACAGGTTGCCGGCGATGATGTGATCGTCTTCAACGATCAGCACCCGGTGATTTGCTCCCGCCGCGGGGCTGACTGCCATGTTGTGGGCTCCCTGTTCAGTAGATCGCAAGTGGCGGCGCAAGCGCGCGCTAGGCTTGCAGGACCTTACCCGGATTCATCAGCCCTTGCGGGTCCAGCGCGCGCTTGATGCGGCGCATCAGCGCAAGCTCTACCGGGCTTTTATAGCGCGGCAATTCGTCGCGCTTGAGCTGCCCCACGCCGTGCTCGGCGCTGATGGAGCCCTGATGCGCATGCACGCTGTCATGCACCACGCCATAGATCTCGCTTTGCAAGGCCAGTAGCTCGGCTTCGGTCTGGCCGGGCGCATTGGCGACGTTGTAATGCAGGTTGCCATCGCCCAGATGGCCGAAGATGACGTGCCGCACGCCGGGAAAGCGCGCTTGCAGCAGCGCGTTGGTCTTGTGCACGAAGCCGGCGATGGACGAGATGGGAATGGACACGTCGTGCTTGACGGACTTGCCCAGCTCGGCTTCGGCCAGCGGGATGCTTTCGCGCAGGTGCCACAGCGCCCGGCTTTGCGCGACGTTGGCGGCAATGGCGGCGTCGTGGATCAAGCCGGCGTCGATAGCCTCGCCCAGCACGGCCTCGAAGCGTTCGCGCGCGTGGGCCTCGCTTTCACTGTCGGACAGTTCAAGCAGCGCGAACCACGGCGATTCGGCGGAGTCGCCTTCGAAGGGCAGGCGCTGTTGCGGGAACAGGCGCACCACGCCTTGCAGGCAGGCGTTGCTCATCAGTTCGAAACCCGTCAGCGCGGCGCCAAAGCCAGCCCGCGCGCGGGACAGCACTTCAACCGCCTGGTCGATCGTGTCCAGGGTCAGCAGCGCAGTGCAGCTGGCAACGGGCCGGGGGAACAGTTTCAACGTGGCGGCGGTGATGATGCCCAGCGTGCCTTCGCTGCCGATGTACAGGTCGCGCAAGTCGTAGCCGGTGTTGTCTTTGCGCAGGCCACGCAGGCCGTCCCAGATTTCGCCTTCGGCCGTCACCACTTCCAGGCCCAGCGTCAGGTCGCGCGTATTGCCGTAGCGCAGCACCTGCGTGCCGCCGGCATTGGTGGCCAGGTTGCCGCCGATGGTGCAGCTGCCTTCGGCAGCCAGGCTCAGCGGAAACAGCCGGTTCGCGCCCGCGGCAGCCTCTTGTACGGCTTGCAGGATGCAGCCCGCTTCGACCGTGATGGTGTCGTTGTCGGTATCCACATTGCGCACCGCCGTCAGGCGGGCCGTGGACAGCACGACAGCGCGACCGGTGTCGTCCGGCGTGGCGCCGCCGCACAGGCCGGTGTTGCCGCCCTGGGGCACTACCGGCACGCCGTGGCTCAGGCACAGCTTCACGGCGTCGGCCACTTCCTGAGTGGAGCCGGGCCGGATCACCGCCAGGGCCGACCCGCGATAACGGCGGCGCCAGTCCAGCACATAGGACGCGGCGTCCTCGCCGGTCAGCACATTCGTGAAACCCAGCAGGGACTGAAGATCGCTCAACAATGTCATAGGCGCCGCACAAGAAGGGGCCTGGGCGCGCCCAGGCACGGGTCTAGGGATGTGCGGGCTATTGTAGGGGTTCAAGGGCGCGGGCTGAAGCGCCGCGCTAGCCGACGGCCTGATCCAGCCGCGTGCCCGTCAGGCCGGAACAATAGGCGCGCGAGGCGATGCGGTTCATGAGGAAGGCGCGGTCGGTGCCGGCCGGGCCGGGCATTTCAGACAACGCCCGGTAGGCGCGGCGCAATGCCTCGCCCCGCGTGTCGCCGCAGACCAGCAGGCGGGTGCAGGGCAAGCGGCGGTCGACGCAGCCGTCGATACGCATTTCAAGCGCATGCGCGCCAACGGCGTCGGGGCTGGCCACGATGGAGCCGGCATGCGGTTGCGCTTCGGCGCCAATCACGCGGAACACGCCGCTGCGGTCGTCCAGGGAAAATGCCACGGCGCCCATGCCTTGCCAGTTGCGGTCCCGGGCGACGTCGGCGGCAATGGTGCGCAACGCGGTTTCAATCGAAGACGGCAGATGCGGCGCCGGGCATTCGGCGATCAACACGCGGGCCTCGCGCCAGACGCAGCGTTCCCACGCGCGGCCGGCGACCATGTCGCCCGTCTCGGAAACAAATACATGGATATCAAGCCGGCGTTCACGGCCCGCGGCCGGCCCAGCGTAGTCCGTGGGAGGACCGCGCCGGCTGCTGGCGCCCCCCGATGACATCACAGTAGAAACTTTGGCACCCATGGCCTCTCCCGGTCTTTCTGCTTGCAGCGCAAGCGTATCACCTTCCCATGACAAGCAATTTGTGGGCCATGCCGCCGCAGCCCGTAGCAGATTCGAACCGACCCCGCCCGCGCACCGCATCAAAGCGGCACGCTACGTGCTACGCACCATTTCAGGGCGGGCGCCACCCTTAAGACGCCCTACTGCTCCCGTCGGATGAGGCGCATGCGCCGATGGGGGATAATTCACTTTTCTTGCTTAACCCGGTCGGGTTTTGATATACGGGTTTACCACTAGTCCCATCAAAACCAGCGCTGCAACCTTCTTTTTCAAGGAATCGTCGTGGGCAACAACAACACGCAATTTCCCGCTTCCGTCTTCAAAGCGTATGACATTCGCGGCACTGTGCCGGACCTGATCGATGCAACGTTCGCCCGCGCGCTAGGCGTGGCGCTGGCCGCCCGCGCACGCGAAGAAGGCGTGCAGACCCTGGTGGTGGGCCGCGATGGCCGCCTCAGCAGCGAAATGCTGTCCGACGCCTTGCAGGAAGGCATGCTGGAAGGCGGGGTCGATACGCTGGATGTTGGCATGGTGCCCACGCCGCTGGTCTACTTCGCGGCGAACATCATGCAGACCGGTTCCGGCGTGGCCATCACCGGCAGCCACAACCCGCCCAAGTACAACGGTTTCAAGATGATGATGGGCGGCCGCGCCCTGTATGGCGACGAGGTACAGGCCTTGGGCGCCGCCATGAACGGCGCGGCCTCGGCCCCGGCTGAACGCGCCGGCGTGCGCCGCCAGCTGGACCTGGTCGCCGCCTACATCGCGCGCGTGGCCTCGGGCGTGAAGCTGGCCCGCCCCATGAAAATCGCCATCGACTGCGGCAACGGCGTGGCTGGCGCCGTGGCGCCGCAGCTGTTCCGCGCGCTGGGCTGCGAAGTGACCGAACTGTTCTGCGAGGTGGACGGCACGTTTCCCAACCACCACCCGGACCCGGCCGAACCCAAGAACCTGCAAGACCTGATCAAGTGCGTGGCCGAAACCGACTGCGAACTGGGCCTGGCCTTTGACGGTGACGGCGACCGCCTGGGCGTGGTCACAAAATCCGGGCAGATCATCTGGCCGGACCGCCAGCTGGTGCTGTTCGCGCGCGACGTGCTGGACCGCAACCCCGGCGCCACCATCATTTACGACGTCAAGTGCAGCCGCCACGTGGGGCTGTCCGTGGAAGCCGCTGGCGGCGTTCCGCTGATGTGGAAAACGGGCCATTCCCTGGTCAAGGCCAAGCTGGCCGAGACCGGCGCGCCGCTGGCCGGCGAGATGAGCGGCCACATCTTCTTCAAGGAACGCTGGTACGGCTTTGACGACGGCCTGTACACCGGCGCCCGCCTGCTGGAAATCGTGTCGCGCCAGGCCGACGCCTGCGCGCCGCTGGAAGCGTTGCCGCAGGACGTATCCACGCCCGAGCTGAAGCTGGAAATGGAAGAAGGCCAACCCTTCGCCCTGGTCAAGGGTTTGCAGGACCACGGCCAGTTCCCCGACGCCCGCCGCGTGCTCACCATCGACGGCGTGCGAGCAGAATACGCCGACGGCTTCGGCCTGGCCCGCCCGTCCAACACCACGCCCGTTGTCGTGCTGCGTTTCGAGGCGGAAAACGCCGAGGCGCTGGCGCGCATCCAGGCCGACTTCCGACGCGAACTGGGCAAGCTCGCACCGGAAGCGACATTGCCGTTCTGATTGCGTCCATGTCGCTATCCAACAGCCCGGCCTGGCAACAATTCTCGGCAGCCGCCAAGGCAGCGCCCCTGCGCGGCGAGCAGCTCAGGGTCATCAACGCCCCGGGCCTGCGGCTGGACCTGAGCACCCAGCCGCATTCGCCGGCCTTGCACGCGGCGTCCGAGGCGCTTCTGGCGCAGCAGAACTTCGACGCCGCCCGCGCCTTGTTGTTCGACGGCGGCCACGCCAACTGGACCGAGGGCCGCGCGGCCTGGCATACCGCCCTGCGCGCGCCCAACCCGCCCGCCCCGGTGGCCAAGATGGTGCAGGCCGAACGCGACCGCTTGCGCGAATTTGTACGCGAAGCGGATCGTGCCGACCGCTACGGCTACGTGCTGCACCTGGGCATCGGCGGCAGCGACTGGGGGCCTCGCCTGGTGACGCGTGCCTTGCGCCATGGCGGCGCCCGGCGCGAAGTGCGATTCGCATCGAATGTGGATTCGCATTCCGTCGCCGACGCCATGAGCCGCCTGGACCCGCACGACACGCTGGTCATCGTCGCGTCCAAATCGTTCACCACGACCGAGCCGCTGGCCAACGCCGAAGTGGCCATGAACTGGCTGCGCGAAGCCGGCGTGGCAGACCCGATCAAGCAAGTGGTGGCGATTACCGCCAACGTGGAAGCCGCGCTGAACCTGGGCATCCTGCCCGACCACATCTTTCAGATCTGGGACTGGGTGGGCGGCCGTTATTCGTTGTGGTCCGCCATCGGCCTGCCCATCGCGCTGGCGCTGGGCAACGACGCGTTTGACCAGTTGCTGGCAGGCGCGGCGGCCATGGACGAACATTTCCGCACGGCGCCCCTGGCCGAGAACGCGCCGGTGCAGATGGCGCTGGCAGGCGTCGTCAACCGCAGCGTGCTGGGCTATGACTCGTTGGTGATCGCGCCGTACGATTCACGGCTGTATCACCTGGTGCCGTGGGCGCAGCAGTTGGAAATGGAGTCGCTGGGCAAGGTCGCAACGGCCGACGGCAGCCCCGTCGACGTGCCCCCGGGGCCCGCGATCTGGGGCATGTCGGGCACCGATTGCCAGCACACGTTTTTCCAGTGGATGCACCAGGACGCGATGGGTGCGCCCGTGGATTTCATCTTGTGCGAACAGCCGGACCACGCCTACGCCCGCCATCACGAACTGCTGATTGCCAACTGCCTGGCGCAGCGCTCGGCGTTGCTGCGCGGCAAATCCCTTGACGAGGCGCTGGCGGAGACGTCCACCACCGAAAGCGATCCGGCGCGCGCGCGATGGCTCGCGCAACACCGCGTTCATCCTGGCGGGCGCCCGTCTACGCTGATCGTGTTGCCGCGCCTTGAGGCCTACACGCTAGGCGCGTTGCTGGCGATGTACGAACACAAGGTGTTCACGCAAGGCGTGATCTGGGGCATCAACCCGTTCGACCAGTGGGGCGTGGAATTCGGCAAGGCGCTGGCCAAGGGCATCATGCGCGAACTGGATTCGCCGCAGCCCAGCCAGCAGGACCCGTCGACTCGCTTCTGGATCGACGCAATCGCGCGGCGGCAGTAGGCGGACAGCGCGGCGGCGCGGGACGCGCTGCCGCCGCTCGACATGGCACGAACTGGGATTGCCGGATACTGGCCGCGCGTCGGTGGCAGCCTACGGGCTAGCCGCCAGCCGCGCGCCGCCCCAGCGCGTCGTACAGCTCAACATGCACGCGCGCGACCTGACGGATATCGAACTCGCGTTCGGCCAGCTCGCGCCCCGCCGTGCCCATCGCTTGGCGCAGCACGGCATCATCCGCCAAACGCGCGATGGCGTCCGCCAGCGATGCGGCATCGCGCACCGGCACCAGCAAGCCGGTCTTGCCGGGGTCGATGGCATCTCGGCAACCGGGCACGTCCGTCGTGACCACCGCGCGCCCGCAAGCCGCGGCTTCGATCAGCGATTTGGGCAGCCCTTCGCGATACGACGGCAGCACGGCGATATGGCTGGCGGCGTACAGGTCAGCGATGTCCGAGCGCTCGCCCAACGCCTGCACCGCGCCTTCGCGCTGCCAGGCCTCCACCTCTTCTTGCGTGGCTGACGTGGGGTTGCCCGCGTCCACCCCGCCCACCAGCTGCATCGTGACGGGCACGCCGCGCTTGCGCAGCAGCGATGCCGCATCGACAAATTCGCGCACGCCTTTGTCGCGCAACAAGCGCGCCACCATCGTGACCACGACGGGCGGCGACGGCGGTTCGGGCGACGCGCGATAGGCATCCAGGTCCACCCCCGCGCCACGGATCATGACGACCTGCTCGTCGCGCACCGCGCCCAGGGACTTGAGCAGGTCGCGATCATTGGCGTTCTGAAAAATCACGCGGCTGTTCGGATGGCCCAGCGCCACGCGGTACAGACGCGCCACCACGGCGCGCACCAGGCGCATCTTCAATGAGTTCGACAGGAACACGAAGCCCAGCCCCGAGATCGCCGCCACCATGCCCGGCACGCGGGCCAGCCGCGCGGCAATGCCGCCGTACAGCACCGGTTTGATCGTGACCAGGTGCACCACGTCCGGGCGCACGCGGCGAAACAGGCGCACCAGCGCGCGCAACGTGCCCAGTTCCTGCAAGGGATGCTTGCCGCTGCGCGTCATGGGGATGGCGTGATGCGTCATGCCCAGCGCCTGAATGTCGGCCACCGCCGGGCCATCCATCGTGGCCACGTGCACGTCATAGCCCGCCTGCTGCGCCGCCAGCGCCACCGGCACGCGGTGCGACATGAAAAACGCGGGGTTGTTGACCACAAACATCAGGCGGCGGCTCATGCCTTGGCTCCAGAAATACGGCGCCATACGGCGATGTAACGTTGCACCATGCGTGCCAGATCAAAGTTTTCCAGCACGCGCGCGCGGCCGGCTTCCCCGGCGCGGCCCGTGCCCCGCGCGGCCACATCGCACAGCGCGGTTTCGATGCCCCGCGCCAGCGCTTCGGCTTGTTCGGGCGGCACGACGACGCCGGTGTCGGCAACGATGTAGGCGGCGTCGCCCACGTCGGTCACCACGCAATAGACGCCGCACGCCATGGCCTCGGCCACCACATTGGGAAAGCCTTCGGCGCAGCTGGACAGCACATGCAGGTCCAGCCCGTTCATCACGGCGGGCACGTCGTCGCTGGGGCCGGCCAGGATGAGGCGGTCGCGCAGGTTCAGCTTGTCGATCAAGGCAGCCAGTTCGGGGTTGTCGGACGTCATGCCGCGTCCAACCAGCACGCAGCGCAAGCCGCCGTCACGCCCGTCGCGCACCAGCGCGGCCACGGCGCGCAGCAGGTTGGCGTGATCTTTCAACGGGTCCCAGCGGGCCACGCTACCGATCACGGGCGCGTCTTCGGACAAGCCCCATTGCGCGCGCATGCGCGTGCGGGCCTGGGCGTCCGGCGCATAACGCGACAGGTCATAGCCATTGGAAATGACGACCATGCGGTCGCGCCGGTAGCCCTTTTCGGCATGGCGTTCGGCGGCGTTCTGCGCCGCGCACACGATGGCGCGCGGCACGCTGCCGGACAACAACGCGCAAGCGCGCAAGACGATGCGCGCCGACCGGCTGCTGCGTTCCAGGTGTTCGCCTGAATTGCGGATGCCCCAGGCAATGGCGCGCACGCCGGCCAGCCGCGCGGCCAGGCCACCGATCAGGTCGGCGTGATACATCCAGGTCTGCACAACGTCGGGACGCGTGTCGGCGATCAAGCGGCGCAGCGCCATGAAACCGCCCAGGCTGACGCGGCCGCGCTTCATGCCCAAGGCATGCACCGCGACGCCGGCATCGCGCAGGCGCTGGCCGTAGATGCCTTCATCGGTCAAGGACACGACGGTGTGCGACACACCCGCTTCCGGGTATGTCGCCAGACGCAGCAGCACGGATTCCGCGCCGCCCTGGCCCAGGCCGGTGATCACGTGCAGCACATGTAATGCCGGGGTGCTCATCGCCCCTCCCGCACCGCGTCGAACAGTTCGTCCCATTCCGACAGCACGCTGGAAAGCGCATAACGCTGGCGTACGGCGGACGCGCCGCGGTCGCCCAATTGCCGACGCAAGAGCGGGTCGCTCATGATGCGTTGCAAGGCGTCGCGCAAGGCATCGCGGTTGCCGGTGGGCACCAGCAGGGCGTCCTGCCCGTCGCGCGTCATTTCGCGCGGGCCGCTGGGGCAATCGAAGGCCACACACGGCAAGCCCAGCGACATGGCTTCCAGCAGCACGTTTGGAAACCCTTCCACCAGCGAGCTAAGCACGAAGGCCTGGCCACGCGCCAGTTCTTCCCACGGAGTTTCGGTACGGCCTGGCAGGCTGACCCGCGCTTGCAGGCCCAGCTTGGCAACCTGCGCTTCCAGCGCCGCGCGTTCCGGGCCTTCGCCCCAAATGCGCAGGTTCCAATCGGGATGCGCTGTCGCCAACTGCGCGAACACGTCGATCAACAGATCGAAGCGCTTGTCGGTCACCAGGCGGCCCATGGCCAGCAGTTCGCGTGGGCCGTCACCGTCGTGCTGCACCACGCGCGGCGCTTCAAGCAAGGGCGCGGGCAAGGGGTTGGGTATGACAGCCAGGCGCTTGATGCCCGGCACCTGGCGCGAGAACGGGCCGGCGGTGTCTTCGGCCTGCACCGTCACCATGTCGGCGCGCGGATACAGCAGCCGGCGCAGCCGGCGCCACACGGTGCCCGTCGTGGTCTCGGCCACGGGGTTGGTACGTTCGCAGACGATCAGGGGCACGCCCAGGCCCCGCGTGGCCAAAATGGCGGCCACGTTCACGTTGGTCAGGAATGACACGACCACATCGGGCTTGGTGTCGCGGATGTGTTTGCGCAGGGCCATCAAGCGCTTGAACGCCGCCATCGCGCCCGAGGCGCGGGTGCCGGCGATATCCGCCAGCCAGGCCAGCTGGACCTTGTCGGACAACGGATAAAAGCACGTGCCCTTGGACGAATAAGTGGGCGTCAACGTGACGGTATCCCCGCGTTCGGCCCATGCATTCACCAGCGTGGCGGCCACCCGTTCGGCGCCGCCCGCGTGCATGGAACTGACCAACATCAGAATTCTCATACCTCAACGACTCCCAATCGTTCCCCCTTGATCCGGTGCTGCACGATAACGATCCAGCCAGGCCTGCATCATCAACACGCCCCACAGGTGGCTGTCCCAGTTGCGATGGCCCGAGGTGTGTTCACGCCATTTACGCAGGATGGGCTCGGGTTCGAACCAGCCTTCCTGGCGCAGCCGCGTGGGGTCCAGCAACGCATCGGCCCATTCGCGCAAGGGGCCGCGCAACCAGGCGGCCAGCGGCACGGCAAAGCCGCGCTTGGGGCGGTCCACCAGCGCCTGCGGCACATGGCGATGCAGCACCTGGCGCAGCAGCCACTTGCCCGTGTTGCCGCGAACTTTGTATTGATGCGGCAGGCTCCAGGCAAATTCGTACACGCGGTGATCGATCAGCGGCACGCGCGTTTCCAGGCTGACGGCCATGGCCGCGCGGTCCACCTTGACCAGGATGTCGTCCGGCAGATACGTGACCGTGTCCAGCTTCATCATGGCTTCGAAGGTCGACCCTTGCATGTCGCGCGCGAATTCCGACACGGGCTCCACGCCGCCCTTGACCACCTGCGACGGCTCCGGCCAGTACGACACGAAGTGGCGATAGAAATCCCCGCGCGAATCGGTGCGCAGCAGCTCGCCCAGCTTGCCGACCTTGCCGCGCCAGGCGCCGCGTCCGGGAAGTTGGGCCGAGGCGGACAGCAGCGCGCCGGCCGGCTTGCGCAGCATTGCGGGCACACGCTCGCATTGTTGCCACCAGTTGTTCACGCGGAAATAGCGCGAGTAGCCGCCGAAGAGCTCGTCGCCGCCGTCGCCGGACAGCGCGACGGTGACGTGCTGGCGCGCCATCTTGGTGACCAGCGACGTCGGGATCTGCGAGGAATCCGCGAACGGTTCGTCGTACATATCGGCCAGCGACGGCACCACCGCCAACGCATCGTCGGCGGTCACGTAAAGCTCGGTGTGATCGGTGCCCAGGTGCGTGGCGACGGCCTTGGCGTGCTGCGCCTCGTCATAGCCTTTTTCGTGGAAACCGATGGCGAAGGTGCGCACGGGCTTGGCGCTTTGCGCCTGCATCAGCGCCACGATGGTCGACGAATCGATGCCGCCCGACAGGAACGCGCCCAGGCTGACGTCTGACAGCATCTGGCCGCCGACCGCCTTGGACAGCACGCCTTCCAGCGCCTCGGCGGCTTCGGCATCGGTGCCGAAGGACAAGGGCGCGCGCGCCGCCGCGTCGGCGGCTTCACGGGCGGACCAGTACACGCGCGGTTCCGGCATGCGGCGGCTGCGAGTGTCGTCGGCGGTGAATTCGATCCACGTTCCGGGGGGCAGCTTATTGATGCCCTGGTAGATGGATTGCGGCGCGGGAATGTAGTTGTGGCGCATGTACGAAGCCAGCGCATTGCGATTCAGGTCGCGGCCGAATCCGGGGATGGGCATCAAGCCCTTCAGCTCGGACGCAAACACCAGTTCGGCGCCCGAATAGCCGTAGTACAGCGGCTTTTCGCCCATGCGGTCGCGCGCCAGCATCAGCTTGCGCGATGCGCGATCCCACAGCGCGATGGCGAACATGCCAACCGCCGCTTGCAGCGTGGCTTCGATGCCCAGCGCGGTAAAACCGGCCAGCAGCGTTTCGGTATCGGAATGGCCGCGCCAGGTGGGCGCCAGTGCCGATTGCTCCAGCTGCTTGCGGATGTCCATATGGTTATAGACCTCGCCGTTGAACACCATCACGTAGCGGCCGCAAGCGGACGTCATGGGCTGGTGGCCGGCTTCGGTCAGGTCCAGGATGGCCAGGCGCACATGGCCCAGCGCCACTTCGGCTTCCGGGTCTTCCCAGAAGCCGTTGCTGTCCGGCCCGCGATGGCGGATGCGGCGGCAGCTTTCGGCCAGCAACCGTTCCTTGTTCCCGATGGGGCCCCAAATTCCGACTATTCCACACATGATGAGGTTCTCGTGGTCACCGTAGCAACGGCGTGCCGCAGGGCCTAGCGGCCCGATTCGCGCACGCCGTCAAAAAGTTCTTTCCATTGCTGCAACACGCGCGCGGCCGAGAAACGGTCGCGCACATCGGTTGCCGCTTGCGCCATCCGCTGGCGCCTTGCGTCATTTTCCATGACTTCGGACAGCGCCTTGCACAGCGCCGGCACATCGCCGTTGGGCCGCACCAGCACGCCGTCGATGCCGTCGCGCACAATCTCGCGCGGGCCGGTATCGCAATCGAACGACACCGCCGCCAGGCCGCTGGCCATGGATTCCAGCAAGGTGTTGGACAGGCCTTCAAAGCGCGAAGTCAGCACGTACAGGTCGGCGCTGTCGTACCAGTCGCCCACGTTGCCGGCGCGGCCGGGCATCGAGATGCGCTGGCCCAGGCCCGCCTGGTCGATCTGTGCCTGCAACGCGCCGCGTTCATGGCCTTCGCCCAGGATAACCAGATCCCAGTCCGGATGCGACGGGGCCAGGGTGGCGTAGGCCTGGATCAACAGGTCGAAACCCTTGTCGGCGTGCAGACGGCCCACGGCCAGCAGACGCTTGCGATCAGGCGCCGGGTTGGGCGCCAGCATGGGCTCGGCGCGCGGCAACGGCCAATGCACCGGGTTGGGGATGACGGCCAGGCGCGAGCCCGGCACGTGCTGTTCGATCCAGTCGGCCGTGCCACGGGTCAACGCCACCACACGGGCGGCGCGCGGATAGGTCATGCGACGCAGGCGCTGCCACAGGCCAGACAGCGTCTGCGACGGCGGATGGGTGTGTTCGGTGGCGATGACGCGGCAGCCCAGCCCCGAGGCGGCCAGCACCGACAGCACGGACGCCGTGGTCATCATGCCCAGCACGATGTCCGGCCGAAATGCCTTGATGACGCGGCGCAACGCGCGCACGCGCTGCACGTTGCTCCAGATGCCGCGCAGCCCGCCGCCCTCGCCCGCCGTGTTCAGCACTTCGCGGCGCACCTTGGGGTGCAGCGCGTAGACGTCGCCATCGGCGTTGGCCTGCGTTACGACCATGACCTCGCGGCCCATGCCGGCCCAGTGCGCGCTTAGGTCGGCGGCAACGCGTTCAGCGCCCCCGCCATGCAGCGAATGGATAAACAGCAGCACGCGCAGCGCGCGGCCGGAGTCGGCTTGCGACATTCAATCGGCCTCCTTGGGTTCAGCCTTGCGCATCGCCACCACCAGGTAGCAGGCGAAGGACAGCACATACATGAGGCTGGTTGCCAGCATGATGCCGGCCGCGCCCATCTTGGGCGCCAGCACGGTGTTCAACACGGCCTTCAGCGCGAAGTTGGCCACGGCGATGGCGGCCATGATGCGGTAGCGATTCTGGCTGGCCAGCAATTGCACCAGGATCAACACACCAAAATAGAAAGGCAGTTGCAACAGGCCCCAACGCAAGACGTGCGCCACGGCCTCGGTGTTCTCGGCGGTGAAGGCGCCGCGCTGGAACAGCACGGACACGCCCCAGGGCGCCAGCACCCAGCCGATAGCCACGGCCACCGCGCCCGCGCCCACCATCAGCACCGACCATTTCAATGCCATGCTGCGCGCGCGGTCGGTATCGCCGCGCGCCTGCACATCGGCCAGCACGGGCAACGCGGCGCGCCCGACCGACACCGCGCCGATGCCCAGCAGCAGCGACAGCAGCCGGCTGGCGTAACCCAGCGTGGCGTTGGCGTTGGCGCCCAGGTTGGCGGCGGCGTATTGGTCCAGCGGGCCGACAAAGCTCATGGCCACCTGGCCGATCAGCATCACGCCGGCCGCGCCCATCAGTTCGGGCCAATGCGGCGAACGCAGCGTCAGGCGCGGCGCGCCCCAGAAGCCGCCATCGGCACGCGCGGCCAGCCAGGCCAGCCAGACGGTCTGGATGGCGTAGCCCACCAAGGTGCCCCACAGCAGCGGGCCCACGCCGTCGGCGCTGACGGCCAGCATGACCCAGGCCAGCGTGGCCACGGCGGGCACGCTGTCCAGCAAGGTGTTGACGTGGCGTTCGTGCGCGCGCAGGCGCGCGGCACTGATGCCCGCGATCAGCAGCAAGGCGGACACCGGGGCGAAGGCCACCAGCAGGTCGCCCGTCATGCCGCGCACGCGCTCGGGCAAGCCCTTGCCCAAGGCGTCC
The DNA here is from genome assembly GCF_059760425.1 of Achromobacter sp. RT286_PF. Classification (NCBI taxonomy): domain Bacteria; kingdom Pseudomonadati; phylum Pseudomonadota; class Betaproteobacteria; order Burkholderiales; family Alcaligenaceae; genus Achromobacter; species Achromobacter sp. RT286_PF. Next base: position 179,440 of record NZ_JCBAMR010000007.1, on the reverse strand, counting down.
ACAACGTACGGCCAGGCAAACCAGGTAGCTATCGCCAGCGCGATACCGGCCGCGGCAACCCAGCCTTGCAGTTCTTTGATGAATTGGTCGCGCTCGGCATCATCCGCGCGGCGCAGGCGCACCAGCACGGGGATCAGCACCACTGACAGCACGCCCACGATGGTGACCGGCAGCCAGGTGGCCATGGTCATCGTGAATTGGTAGGCGTCCACGGCGTCGCTGACGCCATAGCGGTACGCCACCGCCATCTCTTTGATGGCGCCGGCGGCCTTGCCCAGCAGAAGGAACACCGCCACCCGGAACGCGCCCTTGAAAATGCGCTGATGGTCCGGGTGGATGTTGCCGAGTTTGCGGACGAGTGCTTTCAAATCAACGCAGGAATTGCGTGTACCAGGGCATGGCCACTTCCAGGCCTTGCAGCACGGTGTGCGACGGCACGTAGCCCAGCAGACGGCCGGCCTTGCTGACGTCGGCCTGCGAATGGCGCACGTCGCCGGCGCGGAAGTCGGCGTAGACCGGCTTCTTGGCGTAGGTCACGTTCTGGTTGCCCAGCGCCGTGACCAGGAAGCCGAACAGGTCGTTCAACGTGCTGCGGCCGCTGACGGCCACGTTGTAGACCTGGTTGCGCGCTTCGGGCGAGGCCATCGCGCCAAGCAGATTGGCCTGCACGGCGTTGTCGACGAAGCAGAAGTCGCGGCTGGTTTCGCCGTCGCCGTTGATGGTGACGTCTTCGCCCTTGATCATGGCGGCGGTCCACTTCGGGATCACGGCGGCGTACGCGCCGTCGGGGTCCTGGCGCTTGCCGAACACGTTGAAGTAGCGCAGGCCCACGGTCTCGAAGCCGTACGAACGCGCGAACACGTCGGCGTACAGTTCGTTCACGTACTTGGTGACGGCGTAGGGCGACAGCGGCTTGCCGATGTTCTCTTCCACCTTCGGCAGGGCCGGATGGTCGCCGTAGGTGGAGCTGGAGGCCGCATAGACGAACGACTTCACGCCCGCATCGCGCGCGGCGACCAGCATGTTCAGGAAGCCACCGATGTTCACTTCGTTGGTGGTGATCGGGTCTTTCAGCGAACGCGGCACCGAGCCCAAAGCGGCCTGGTGCAGGACGAAATCAACGCCTTCGGTCGCGCGCTGGCAGGCGGCCAGATCGCGGATGTCGCCTTCCACGAAGGAAAAACGCGCCCACTGCTCGGGCGACACCGAGTCGCGCACTTCATCCAGATTGCGCTGGTGGCCGGTGGCGAAGTTGTCCAGGCCGGTCACGGTCTGGTTCAGCTTGAGCAGCGTTTCCAACAGGTTCGAGCCGATGAAGCCGGCGCAGCCGGTCACCAGCCACTTGCGCGGCTGGGCGGCGAGTTCTTGCTTGATGGTTTCAAATCGCGTGGTCATGGCGGAATCCTTACAGACGCAGGTCGGATTCGGCGGGCGACAGCACGTACTTCAGGTCGTACAGCACGTGTTGCGGCTTGCCCAGCTTGCGGATGCCTTCGGCGCCCATGGCCTTGAACTGGTTGTGCGCCACCGCCAGGATCACGGCGTCGTACTTGCCTTCTTCAAGCTTGGCCACCGGGGTCAAGCCGTATTCGTGCACGGCTTCTTCCGGGTCGACCCACGGGTCGTAGACGTCCACTTCAACGTTGTAGTCGCGCAGTTCGCCAACGATGTCCACGATGCGGGTGTTGCGCAGGTCGGGGCAGTTTTCCTTGAAGGCCAGGCCCATGACCAGCACACGCGCGCCTTGCACATGGATGCGCTGCTTGGTCATGCACTTGACCAGCTGCGACACCACATAGCCGCCCATCGAATCGTTCAGGCGACGACCGGCCAGGATGATTTCGGGGTGGTAGCCGATGGACTGCGCCTTGTGGGTCAGGTAGTACGGGTCCACGCCGATGCAGTGGCCACCGACCAGGCCCGGACGGAACGGCAGGAAGTTCCACTTGGTGCCGGCCGCTTGCAGCACGGCTTCGGTGTCAATGCCCATCTTGTTGAAGATCAGGGCCAGTTCGTTGATCAGCGCGATATTGACGTCGCGCTGCGTGTTCTCGATCACCTTGGCGGCTTCGGCCACGCGGATGCTGGACGCCTTGTGCGTGCCGGCGGTGATGATCTGCTTGTACAGCTGGTCGACCAGTTCGGCGACTTCGGGCGTCGAGCCGGACGTGACTTTCTTGATGGTGCTGACGCGGTGATCCTTGTCGCCCGGGTTGATGCGTTCGGGGCTGTAGCCGGCGTAGAAGTCCACGTTGAACTTCAGGCCCGACACGCGTTCCAGCACGGGCACGCAGTCTTCTTCGGTGGCGCCGGGGTACACGGTGGATTCGTAGATGACGATGTCGCCGCGCTTGAGCACGGCGCCAATCGTTTCGCTGGCCTTGACCAGCGGGGTCAGGTCGGGCTGCTTGTATTCGTCGATGGGCGTGGGCACCGTCACGATGAACACGTTCGCCTTGCCCAGTTCGGCGCGGTCGGCGGTGTAGGTCAGCTGAGCGGCTTCGGCCAGCTCTTCGTCGCTAACTTCCAACGTGTGGTCGTGGCCGGCCTTCAAAGCGTCGATACGGCGGGTGTTGATATCGAACCCGATGACCGAGCGCTTCTTGCCGAACTCCACCGCCAGGGGCAGGCCAACATAGCCCAGGCCCACGACGGCAAGTTTCACATCCTGAATTTGCAACATAACTCTCCCTTCACCGTAGAACGTTTACGGCATCTTAAATATGGTCGGGTGATCGATGACTAACGAGCCCCCGGCGGTGATCGCCGGGGCGCTCAACTCTTAATCCGAGGTCTTCAAAACGGACGGCAGCAGCAGCCAGCCGGGGCGGCGCCACGACACCAGGCGCGCATACAGCCAGACATAGACGCTGGCGAACACCAGCAGGCTGGCGCCAAGCGCCCACGCGTTGTCCCACCAGATGGTGGCCGGCACCAGGCCGATCAGCGCCAGCACCCACATGTAGGGCGACGCCATCGCGTTGCACAGCGCCGGCACGGCATGGCGGCGACCACGGCTGAAGGTCACGCGGACCAGGCGGCGGAACACCAGTTGGTGCAAGTGCAGCGCATCCGGCTGGTCGACCGGCACGCCGCGCTTGAAGCGGCGACGCCAGATCGAAAACCCGGTTTCGAAGACGGGGTAGAACAACACGGCAAGCGCGTAGAACGGCGACACCGACGGATTGCGCACCACCAGCAACACGGCCAGCTCAGCCAGCATGAAACCCAGGAAGTACGCCCCGCCGTCGCCCAGGAAGACGCGGCCGAACGGAAAATTCCAGACCAGGAAACCCAGCGTGGCGGATGCCAATGCGGCAGCGATCATGAAGATGGGCACGTCGCCCACTTGCAGGGCCACCAGGCTGATCGACACCGCCATCAGCGTGGCGACCATGCCGGCCAGGCCATTCATGCCGTCAACGATGTTCAGCGCATGGGTACAGCCGCCCACGGCAAACATGGTGAACAACAGCGATACGGGCCAGTACGACAGCACGTAGTCCACAGGCGCCATGCCGACACGGCTGACGCCGCCCAGCAGCCACCAGGCAATCGCCGCCGACAGGAAAGCCGCCAGCAAGCGCTTGCTGGCGCCGATGTCTTTCGTGATGTCTTCCAGCAGGCCCGCAACGAACACGGGCAGCGCGGCCACGAACAAGGCGGGCCACAGCCACGTCAGGGTCATGTTGGCCGGGCCAAGCACCAGCAGGCCCAGCAGCGTGCCGGCCAGAACGGCCAGGCCGCCAACGCGGGGCGTGGCGCGGGAATGGTTCGCTTGTGGTTTATTGAGGTCGCTGTCGCCGGTGAAGCGGCCATGCCAGCGCTCCGACCACACGATGAGTCCCCCCACCATGAACGCGACCACGCAGATATACAGCCAGGTCACTGGATCACCTTTGGTTGGTCTATCGAGACAGGCCCGCCATTATGGGAGGCAGGTGTAACGCCCATATATGTGAGGGATAAGGAAGTGCAATTCACGGGCACGAAACGTAACGCCCGTGCCGGGGCCGTTCGTGCGCGCAGAAGTACGGATTTCATGCTGGCGATTGTAGAGCTTTCCGCCTTGGCGCATACGAAATATCCAAGGGAAAACACGGACGCGTCCATAGGGAGGATGGCCGGGCTTGCCGCGCGGGCCGGGTCGCAAATGTCAATAAATAGGGACGGATTATTTCCAGGCAAAAAAAAGCCCGAGATCGTGAGATCTCGGGCTAAATCCACCAAAGGAGGAGGGTGGAGGAGACAACCGTGGCATGTTGGGAGCTGGCTTTCTGCTCGCTGCGCTGTCGGGGTTTTGCACCGCGCCGACTGCGTTTCAACATCCGATGAATGAATAGTACCGAGGTTTTTTGTGCGATGCAAGAATTTTTTTGGTCTCTTTAAAAGGTCAAATTCGACGTTGCATTTTCGCCGCAAATTTCGCGACCGCCCCCTGGAGAGCCATAGCTGGCAACGACTTGGTCCAAAAAAGGGTTTTTGCCGAACGGGTAAACCCCTTGCGGATTTACCCTTGGCGGTTCCGGGTAATCCCACCCCGCGAAGCGCACCAATTCAGTGCACCGCGCACCACGATGCGGCCAAATTGGCGCAGCGCAACATTTCCTTAAAGACCCTTAAAGATCGATTCCGGCCGGCATTCAGATCCAGTACGCCGTGGTCGTCATCACCTTGGACATCGCCCGCATGGCCGTCTTTACAGGGCCCGGCAGCGGTACGCCCCCTGCCCGCTCGGCGCTGGCGCGGTGCTCGGCCTCGTCGTCTTTCATCTTTCGGACGACCTCGCGCGAGCGTTCGTCTTGCACCGGCAAGGTGCGTAGATGTTCGTCCAGATGGGCCTCGACCTGCTTTTCGGTCTCGGCCATGAAGCCTAGATTACGGGGCACGCCGGCGTAGCTGGCCAACACACCCAATGCAAAAGAACCGGCATACCAGACCGGGTTCAGCAGGCTGGGCCGGCTGTTCAGCTCGGTCAGCCGTTCGTTGCACCAGACCAGATGGTCGACTTCCTCGGCGGCGGCATTGAGCAGCAGCGCGCGGGGGCCGGGTTCGCGGCAGACCGAGGCCTGGCCGCGGTACAGCGCCTGGGCGCAGATTTCGCCCACGTGGTTCACGCGCATCAGGCCGGCGGCGTGGCGCTTGTCCTGCTCGGACAGCGCGCCCGGCGCGTCGGGCGTCGTGGCCGGATACGGCCGGCCTGCCGTGGCGCTGTTGGACAGCACGCGCAATGCGCGGTCGGCCTCGGCCAGCAAGGCATCCAGCGGGCCGATGCGGCGGCGAATGGAAACGGGTCCGGATTGAGACAAAGCAGTGGACATGGGCGGCTCCTGTGCAAACTGGCGCCACACACCCCTGATGCGGGGCGGGGCTCTCATGCCTGGAATTGTACGCAACAGGTATCATCGACCATTGACTGCGCTCAATGCGGAAGGACACTCAAAATGGAATGCACGATTGACTGGGGCGGCCCCAACGGCATGCTCTTTACCGCCAGCACCGGCAGCGGCCACGTGGCCGTAATGGACGGCGCCGTGGACGGCGGCGGACACAACCTGGCGCCGCGCCCGATGGAAATGCTGCTGGCCGGCACCGGCGGCTGCACGGCGTACGACGTGGTGCTGATCCTGAAGCGCGGCCGCCACGCCGTCACCGGATGCAGCGTCAAGCTTCAGGCCGATCGCGCCGAGTCCGACCCGAAGGTCTTTACCCGCATCCATTTCGCCTTCACCGTCACGGGCCGCAACCTGCCGCAGGCCGCCGTGGAGCGCGCCGTGCAGTTGTCGCACGAAAAATACTGCTCGGCTTCGGCCATGCTTGAAAAGACCGCGGCGCTGACCTTCTCGGTCGACATCGTCGACACCCAGGAAGCGCCGGCCGCCGCCTGAGAACCGCCATGAAACAATATCTAGACCTCGTTCAATCCATCCTGGACACCGGCTCGTGGCAGGAGAACCGAACGGGTATCCGCACGATCAGCATGCCGGGCGCCTCGCTGCGCTTTGACCTGCAACAGGGCTTTCCCGCCGTCACCACCAAGAAACTGGCCTTCAAGTCCGCCATCGGCGAAATGGTCGGCTTTTTGCGCGCCTCGCGCAGCGCGGCCGAATTCCGCGAGCTGGGCTGCAAGGTCTGGGACCAGAACGCCAACGAAAACAGCCAATGGCTGGCCAACCCGTACCGCGAAGGCCCGGACGACCTGGGCCCGGTCTATGGCGTGCAATGGCGCCAGTGGCCCGCCTACAAGCTGCTGGATGCCGGCAACAATGGCCAGCTTGAAGACGCACTGTCCCGCGGCTACACCAAGGTGGCCGACCTGCAGGAAGGCGGCGTGGACAAGGTGCTGCTATATAAAGCAGTCGACCAGCTGCGCCAGTGCCTGGACACCATCCACGAACGCCCGGGCGACCGCCGCATCCTGTTCCACGGCTGGAACTGGGCGCAGATCGAAGAAATGGCGCTGCCGCCCTGCCATCTGCTCTACCAATTCCTGCCCAACGCCACCACCCGCGAGATCTCGCTGTGCCTGTACATTCGGTCCAATGACGTGGGCCTGGGCACGCCGTTCAACCTGACCGAAGGCGCCGCGCTGCTGCACCTGGTGGGTCGTCTGACGGGTTACAAGCCGCGCTGGTTCACGTATTTCATTGGCGACGCCCACATCTACGAGAACCACCTGCCGATGCTGCGCGAGCAGCTTACGCGCGAACCCTTTGAATCGCCCCAGCTGGTGTTGTCGGACCGCATTCCCGACTTTGCCGTCACCGGCCGCTACGAACCCGAGTGGCTGGAAAAGGTCGAGCCCGGCGACTTTTCATTGTCCGGCTACACGCATCACGCCCCCCTCACCGCGCCCATGGCCGTGTAGGAACGCACCCGGGTCGCCGCCCGTCGGCGGCCCGCCCCCCGCGCTCGGCGGCCATAAGTGAAGATTGGTGAGCTTCTGGAAGCGCGATTTCGGTATAACCCATGCCTTAGCCTCGGACGCGCGTCCAGCACGACGCGCGCACCCCGGCTTTCGACCGGCCCATGCCGCGCCGAGCCCGCCGCCTGTCGCCCATCACGCGACGCGCCCGGCAGCGCCGACCGCAGGCATTGCTTGCCCCTTCCCCCTTCCCAACAAGAGAGTACGAAAATCGCCAGCGTCGACAGCAGCAATCGTCTTACGACCGAATTGCAACTGTTGACTACTAATTGATTTGATTTGAGGCCGGCGCGACGGCAGTAAAGCGCTTAGGACAGGACCGCACAAATGCTCGTTGGAACTTATAACCCTTCGCTCGTCCTCGTATCTCTAGGGGTCGCCATCCTGGCGTCATACACGGCGCTGGGCATGGCCAATCGTGTGCGGGCCTCGCACGGGCTGCCAGCGGCGCGCTACTGGCTGGCGGGCGGGGCGTTCGCGATGGGGGTGGGCATCTGGTCCATGCACTTCGTGGGCATGCTGGCGTTCAACTTGCCCATCCCGATGGGTTATGACTTGTCATTGACCGTGCTGTCGCTGGCCATCGCCGTCGGCTGTTCGGCGTTCGCCCTGTGGATCGTCTGCAAAGACGAATTGCCGTGGCGCCGCCTGCTTATCGGGGCGCTGCTGATGGGCGCCGGCATTGCCGCGATGCACTATCTGGGCATGGCCGCCATGCGCATGGCGCCCGGCATCGTCTACGACGCGAAATGGTTCGTGCTGTCCATCGTGATCGCGGTGGCCGCCTCGGGCGCTGCCTTGTGGATCACCTACCGCCTGCGCCATGACGGCCCGCGCGTGGCGTTTTCGCGCCCGCTGGCCTCGGTCGTCATGGGCATCGCCATTGTCGGAATGCACTATTCGGGCATGGAAGCCGCCGGCTTTCCGGCGGGCAGCATCTGCATGGCTGCCGACGGCGGCATCTCGGCGGGCTGGCTGGCCATCGCCGTCACCGCCGTCACGCTCAGCGTGCTGGCGATTGCGCTGGTGGTGGCCGTGCTGGACAACCGGCTTGAAGCCCGCACGTCCGCGCTGGCCTCGTCGCTGGCCGAAGCCAACGAAGAACTCGTGCAACTGGCCTTGCACGACACCCTGACCAAGCTGCCCAACCGCATCCTGCTCGAAGACCGAATGGAGCAGGCCATTGAAAGCGCCAGCCGCCGCAAGGGCTATTTCGCGGTGCTGTTCTTTGACCTGGACGGGTTCAAGGCCGTCAATGACGCCTATGGGCATCACACCGGCGATGCCTTGCTGATCGATCTGGCCCAGCGCATTCGCCAGGCCCTGCGCACCCAGGACACCGTGGCGCGCCTGGGCGGCGACGAATTCATCGTGCTTAGCGAAGTCATCGAACCCACCGATGCCGCCAATGTGGCGGACCGTCTGATCGAAGCCATTGCGCGCCCGGTCATGGTCTATGGCCACGAAGTGCTGGTGACTTCCAGCGTGGGCATCGCCGTCTACCCGAACGACGGCGAAGACACGCACGCCCTGCTGACCAACGCCGACGCCGCGATGTACCACGCCAAACGCCTGGGCGGCACCGGCTACAGCTTCTTCGAGCCGTCCATGAACGCGGACGCGCATGAACAGATCGAGCTGCTGCACGACCTGCGGCTGGCCCAGGAGCGCGACCAGTTCGTGCTGCACTACCAGCCCAAGTACGAAGCACCGGCCGGCCCCATCATGGGCGCCGAGGCGTTGCTGCGCTGGAACCACCCCACGCGCGGGCTGGTCGGCCCGGACCAGTTCATTCCCACGGCGGAAAAGACCGGGCTGATCCTGTCGATCGGCGAATGGGTCATCAACGAAGCCTGCCGCCAAATGCGCGAATGGATCAACGCCGGCCAGGGGCACTGGACCATCGCGGTCAATATTTCCGCCTTGCAGTTCGCCCACGCCAGCCTGGTCGAAACGGTGCGTTCCGCGCTTGCCCGGCACGACGTGCCGCCCGCCTGCCTGACGCTGGAAGTGACGGAATCGACCGCCATGCGCGACGCCGAGGCCAGCCTGACCGTGCTCAAGCGCCTGTCTGGCCTGGGCGTCACCATTTCTATCGACGACTTCGGCACCGGCTATTCCAGCCTGCTGTACCTGAAGCGCCTGCCCGCCACGGAATTGAAGATCGACCGCGGCTTCGTCAACCAGCTGGAAAACGACAACGAAGACGCGGCCATCGTGTCGGCGATAGTCGCCCTGGCCCAGCAGTTGAACCTGCGCATCGTGGCCGAGGGCGTGGAGACCGCCGCGCAGCAGAAATTCCTGACGGGCCTGGGTTGCGATTCGCTGCAAGGCTTCCTGTTGGGCCGGCCGATGCCCGCCACCGAATTCCTGGAACACGCGGCGACCTGAACGGCAACAAGGCGAAGCGCCAAGGGCCGAACGGCGGCAACAAGGCTGAACGGCAACATCTGAACGGCACTGGTCGAACGGAAAAAAGGCTGAACCGCAAAAGGGCTGAACCGCAAACATCGGCGCTGCCCCAAGCGCCCTTCTTCAGACCAGCGCCCGAATTTGCTACGCTTACGCCGTTCCGCGGGCCGACTTCCGGCCGCGCCTCCACCGTAGCCAGCCCGAATGCCCGCCAGCCTTACCCTGATCGTCGCCTACTCCACCAACCGCGTCATCGGCCGCGACAACACGCTGCCCTGGAAGCTGCCGGGGGACCTGGCGCATTTCAAGCGCAGCACGCTGGGCCATCCCATCATCATGGGCCGCAAGACCTGGGATTCGCTGGGCCGCCCGTTGCCCGGCCGCAGCAACATCGTCATCAGCCGCAACCCTGATTTCACCGCAACCGGCGCCACGGTCGTACCCAGCCTGCAAGCCGCTATCGACGCCTGCGGCGAGGTAGACGAAGCGTTCGTGATCGGCGGCGCACAGATCTACGCCCAGGCGCTGCCGCTGGCGCAACGCGTGCTGGCCACGGAAGTGCACGCCGACGTAGACGGCGACGCGTTCTTTCCGTTGCTGCCCTCGTTCCAGTGGAAGGAAACGGCGCGCGAACCGCAGCCCGCTGAAAACGGCTACGACTACGACTTCGTGACGTACCAGCGTCAGGCCTTGCGATAGGGCCTATTCCCGCCCCCCTTCACGCCGCGCCCGCGTTTCTGATGAAGCGCCACAACGCCGGTGCTTCCGAATACGCCACGTTAAAGCGCACCCAGGGCGTGTCGGCTTCGTCCACCTCGAAGTAAGACCCCGGCGCCAGCCAGATACCGTCTTTCAGTGCCAGTTCGGCCAGGCCGTTGGCGCCGCGTTCGCGCCAGGCGCCCGCCACCTTGGCCCACAGGAACAGCCCGCCCTGGGGCCGCCCATGGATTTCAAAACCGTGTTGGCGCATCTGCTCGGCCACCACGACGTGCGCCTGGGCCAGACGTTCGCGAGTACGGGCGATGTGTGCGCGGTAGCGGCCTTCGCGGATCACCTGGTGCACGATGCGCTCCATGATCTCGGGCGAGGTCAGCCCCACCGCCATCTTGGTGCGCGCAATGTCACGCACCAGATCGCGGTGCGCCACCACGTAGCCCACCCGCACCGACGGGCTGATGACTTTGGAATAGCCACCCAGGTAGACCACGCGCTGCCCGCCGTCCAGCGCGGCCAGCATGGGCGTCACGCCGGGCGCCAGTTCGCGCGAGATATCGTCTTCGATCACCCATAGCCCATGGCGCTCGGCCGCCTGCAAGATGCGAAAGGCGTTGGCCATGCCGATGCTGGCGCCCGAGGGGTTCTGCAATACGGTGTTGATGAACAGCGCGCGCGGCCGGTGCTGCGCCGCCACCGCTTCCAGCGCCTCGCAATCCAGGCCATCAACCGTGCGCGGCACCGACACCACGCGCAGGCCCGCCAGGCGCAGCAGCTGCAACAGGTTGGCGTAGGCCGGCTGCTCGACGACCACCGTGTCGCCCGGCCGCAGCAAGGTGCGGATCACCATGTCCAGCCCGTGCGTGACGCCCTGCGTCAGCAGCACCTGCGAGGCCTCGACCTCCATGCCTTGCGCGCTGAGGCTGGCCGCGATGGTTTCGCGCAGCGGCGCGTAGCCGTACGGGTGCCCGTAATTGGCGATGCGCATCGCCGGCACGCGCCCCATGTGGCGCAGCGCAACGTGCAGGCCTTCTTCGTTCAGCCATTCGCCGGGCAGCCAGCCGCAGCCGGATTTGATGGGGATGGAGTGGTCGGCAAAGATGTCCGACAGCAACCAACCGGCGTTCAGGCGGGGGGGCTCCCAGGACAGTGGCTCGCCCCGGCGCGCAGGCGCATCCGGCGAGGCCACCCGGTAGCCCGCGCCCGGCCGCGCCGCCAGCCAGCCCAGCGACACCAGCCGGCTATAAGCGCTGGCAACGGTGAAGGTGCTGACGCCGTACTGACGCGCGAACTCGCGCACCGACGGTAGGGACATACCCGGACGCAGAGTTTGTTCCTCGATGGCACGCAGGATGGCCGCCACCAGCTGTTCCACCAGGGTGGGCGCCAGTCCGCGAGCGCGGTTGGGCTGGAAATCGATCACGGGGATAACTGTACAGTTGAACCACTCGTGACTATACAGTTAGCGGGCTTTGCGCAGATCGTATATTTTCATTCCTCGTGGGACAGACCAGAATCATTGAATCCCGGCGGCCGCGCTTTCCCTTCTGTTGCGGCGCCGCCGTTTCGTTCTACTGGAGCCGCCATGAACGCCCCCGCCAATTTGCCCGACCTGTCCCATCTCTGGATGCCGTTTACTGCCAACAAGCAGTTCAAGGCTCATCCGCGCATGCTGGCAGCGGCCAAAGGCATGTACTACACGTCGGCCGATGGCCGCCAGATCCTGGACGGCACCGCCGGCCTGTGGTGCGTGAACGCCGGCCACGGCCGCCAGGAAATCGTCGAGGCCATTTCCCGCCAGGCCGGCGTCATGGACTACGCCCCGGGCTTCCAACTGGGCCACCCGCTGGCGTTCGAGGCCGCCACCGCCGTGGCCAGCCTGATGCCGCAGGGCCTGGACCGCGTCTTCTTCACCAACTCGGGTTCGGAATCGGTCGACACGTCCCTGAAAATCGCGCTGGCTTACCACCGCGCGCGCGGCGAAGGCCAGCGCACCCGCCTGATCGGTCGCGAGCGTGGTTACCACGGTGTCGGCTTCGGCGGCATTTCGGTGGGCGGTATTTCCACCAACCGCAAGACCTTCTCCGGTGCGCTGCTGCCCGCCGTGGACCATCTGCCGCACACCCACAACCTGGAACAGAACGCCTATTCCAAGGGCCAACCCGCCTGGGGCGCCAACCTGGCCGACGAACTGGAACGCATCGTGGCGCTGCATGACGCGTCCACCATCGCCGCCGTGATCGTCGAACCCATGGCCGGCTCGACCGGCGTGCTGATTCCGCCCAAGGGCTACCTGGAAAAGCTGCGTGAAATTACTTCCAAGCACGGCATCCTGCTGATTTTTGACGAAGTCATCACCGCCTACGGTCGCCTGGGCGCCGCCACCGCGTCCGAGTTCTTCGGTGTCACGCCCGACATCATCGCCATGGCCAAGGGCGTCAGCAACGCCGCCGTGCCGGCCGGCGCGGTCGCGGTCAAGCGCGACGTGCACGACGCCATCGTCAACGGCCCGGCGGGCGGCATTGAATTCTTCCACGGCTATACGTATTCGGCGCACCCGCTGGCCGCCGCCGCCATTTTGGCGACGCTGGACATCTACCGCCGCGAAGATCTCTTCGGCCGTGCCCGCAAGTTGTCGGGCGCCTTCGAGGAAGCCGCGCACAGCCTGAAGGGCGCGCCGCACGTCATCGACGTGCGCAACCTGGGCCTGGTGGCCGGCATCGAACTGTCGCCGCGAGCGGGCGCTCCCGGCGCACGCGCCGGCGAAGTCTTCCAGAAGTGCTTCGACAGCGGCCTGATGGTGCGCTATACCGGCGATATCATCGCCGTGTCGCCCCCGCTGATCATCGACGAAGCCCAGATCGGCCAGATCTTCGACCAGATCGGAAAGATCCTGAAAGAAGTCGCCTGACCCTGATGACGACGCAGCCCTCGCGGCCGCGCCGCGCTTGATGTGACACCTCTTGCGGGCGGCCATGTGCCGCCCGCAAGAAGTTTTGAAGAATCCCGCAGAGAAGCCCCCGCACCATGAAGAAGATCCCCCATTTCATCAACGGCCAGCATTTCGATGGCCGCAGCAGCCGCTACGCCGACGGTTTCAACCCCGCCACCGGCGAAATCTGCTCGTCCATTCCGCTGGCGTCCAACGAAGACGTGGCGCTGGCCGTTGCGGCCGCCAAGGCCGCGTTCCCGGCCTGGTCCGAAACCCCCGCGCTCAAGCGCGCCCGCATCCTGTTCAACTTCAAGGCGCTGCTGGATCAGCACCAGGACGAACTGGCCGAGCTCATCACCCGCGAACACGGCAAGGTGTTCTCGGATGCCAAGGGCGAAGTCATGCGCGGCATCGAAATCGTTGAATTCGCCTGCGGCATTCCGCAGTTGCTCAAGGGCCAGTATTCCGACCAGATCGGCGGCGGCATCGACAACTGGAGCATGCGCCAGGCACTGGGCGTGGTGGCCGGCATCACGCCGTTCAACTTCCCGATGATGGTGCCGTGCTGGATGTTCCCCGTGGCCATCGCCTGCGGCAACACCTTCGTGCTCAAGCCCTCCGAACGTGACCCGTCCGCGTCCCTGCGCCTGGCCGAACTGCTCACCGAAGCCGGCCTGCCTCCCGGCGTGTTCAACGTGGTGCACGGCGACAAGCTGGCCGTGGACGCGCTGATCAATCACCCGGACGTTGAAGCGCTGTCGTTCGTGGGCTCTACCCCCATCGCCGAATACATCTACGCCGAAGGCACCAAGCGCGGCAAGCGCGTGCAGGCGCTGGGCGGCGCCAAGAACCATCTGGTCGTCATGCCCGACGCCGACCTGGACCAGGTCACCGACGCGCTGATGGGCGCCGCGTATGGTTCGGCCGGCGAACGCTGCATGGCAATCTCGGTTGCCGTGGCGGTGGGCGATGTGGCTGACAAGGTGGTCGAACGCCTGACCCCGCGCGTCAAGGCGCTGATCGTCAAGGACGGCATGAACGCCGACGCCGAAATGGGCCCGCTGGTCACGGCGCAGCACCGCAACAAGGTCATGGGCTACATCGAAGACGGCATCGCGGCCGGCGCCGATCTGGTCGTGGACGGCCGTGGCCTGACAGTGCCCGGCAACGAAAAGGGCTACTTCCTGGGCGGCACGCTGTTCGACAACGTCAAGCCCGCCATGAACATCTATCGCGAAGAGATCTTCGGCCCGGTGCTGTGCATCGTGCGCGTGCCCGACTTCGCCAGCGCCGTTGAACTGATCAACGCGCACGAGTTCGGCAACGGCGTGGCGTGCTTCACGTCCGACGGCGGCGTGGCCCGCGCGTTCGCGCGCCAGATCAAGGTCGGCATGGTCGGCATCAACGTGCCGATTCCGGTACCGATGGCCTGGCATTCGTTCGGCGGCTGGAAGCGTTCGCTGTTTGGCGACCACCACGCCTACGGCGAAGAAGGCATCCGCTTCTACTCGCGCTACAAGAGCGTGATGCAGCGCTGGCCGGACAGCATCGCCAAGGGCGCCGAATTCACCATGCCCGTGGCGAAATAAACCCGCCCGCTTCACGACTTCAACCCTCCGTTTTCCAGAAGGACGCATTACCCGGCTTTGCAAGGGCGCGGCTTCGGCCGCGCCCGGCCAGTACCACGACACAGCAACATCACATGACACAAGGGGATGCCCGATGCGCATCGGTATAGGCGGCTTTCAGCACGAAACCAATACGTTCGCGCCTTCGCGCGCGACGTGGGAAGATTTTGCCGAGAAAGGCGGCGGCTGGCCCAAGCTGGTCAGCGGCCCCGCAATGTTCCAAGCCGTGGCAGGCGCCAACATTCCCGTGGCAGGCTTCATCGAAGCCATGAGCCAGCACACGCTGGTGCCCACCACCTGGGCCGCGGCCAGCCCGTCCGGCCTGGTCACCAAAGACGCGTTCGAACGCATCAGCGCACTGATCTTGCAAGGGCTGTCCGACGCGCTGCCGCTGGATGGCGTGTACCTGGACCTGCATGGCGCCATGGTCACCGAACACCTGGACGATGGCGAAGGCGAACTGCTCAAGCGCGTGCGCGAGCTGGTCGGCCCCGACGTACCCGTGGTGGCCAGCCTGGACCTGCACGCCAACGTCACGCGCGCCATGGTGCGCCATGCCGACGCGCTGGTCTGCTATCGCACGTATCCCCACATCGACATGGCTGAAACCGGCCAACGCGCCGCCGCGCTGCTGTCCCAGCGGCTGGCCGGCGTGCCGCGCCCCTATGCGTCGTTGCGCGCCCTGCCCTATCTGATTTCGCTGTGCTGGCAATCGACCGACATCGAACCGTCGCGCAGCCTGTATGCGCTGGTGGGCGAGATCGAAGCGCGCGGCGCCACCAGCCTGTCTTTCGCCACCGGATTCCCCGCTGCCGACTTCCCGGAATGCGCGCCCACCGTATGGGCCTACGGCACCACGCAAGCCGAGGCCGACGCGGCCGCCGCCGAAATGGCGCGCGCCGTGCTCAATGCCGAACGCGACTTTGGCGGCAAGCTCTACACGCCCGACGAAGCCGTGCAGGAAGCGATGCGAATCGCGCACGATGCGGACAAGCCGGTCGTGATCGCGGACGCGCAAGACAACCCCGGCGCGGGCGGCAGCTCGGACACCACCGGCGTGCTGCGCGCGCTGATCCGCCATGACGCGCGCGACACCGCCATCGGCCTGATCGTTGACCCCGCCGCCGCGCTTGCCGCGCACCGCGCGGGCGTCGGAAACAAGGTACGGATTGCACTAGGTGGACACTCGGGTATTCCCGACGACGAGCCGCTGGACACCGAGTTCATCGTCGAGAAAACTTCAGATGGACGCTTCGATACGCACGGCGCTTTCTACCGCGGATTCCACATGGATCTGGGGCCCAGCGCCTGCTTGCGTATTGGTGGCGTGCGCATCATCGTCGCCTCTAACAAGGTGCAGATGGCGGACCAGGAAATGTTCCGGTTCGCGGGCGTCGAACCCACGCGCGCCGCGATTCTGGTGGTGAAGAGTTCCGCGCATTTCCGCGCGGATTTCACATCCATCGCGCAAACGATCCTGGTGTGCGCCGCCCCTGGCTCCATGCTGATGGATGCGGCAAAACAACCATGGACACGGTTGCGTCCCGGCATCAGAATGGCGCCTTGCGGACCGGTGTTTTCGGGCCGTCCCGCAACCGCCTGACCCTCCCACGCCGCCATCGAGTGGCGCGTTAACGACGTAGCGGCCAACCGTGCCGCTCACACCGCTTCAAGGGGAATCTCCATGCTCAAGTTTGTTCGAGCGGCCGCGTTGGCCGGTGCAACGTTGATGATGGCTCACGGCGCTTACGCCGAAACCGTCATCAAGTCCGTCATGCACTCGCCGTTGCGCTTGACCGACCCGCACGCCACCACCGCGTACATCACGACGTGGCACGGCTACATGATCTACGACACCTTGCTGGCCACCGACGCCGACAACAAGATCCAGCCGCAAATGCTTGAGAAGTGGGAAGTCTCGCCGGACGGCAAGACCTACACGATGACCTTGCGCGACGGCCAGAAGTGGCACGACGGCAAGCCCGTCACGTCCGAAGACTGCGTGGCCTCGATCAAGCGCTGGGCCGCCGGCGACGGCATGGGCCGCACGCTGCTCAAGTTCACCGACAAGATCGAAGTCATTGACGACAAGAATTTCCGCATCGTCATGAAAGAGCCCACGGACCTGGCGCTGCGCGCGCTGTCCAAGCCGACGGGCACCGCGCCGTTCATGATGCCCAAGCGCATCGCCGAACAAGCCATCGGCCAGCCCATCACCGACATGACCGGCTCCGGTCCGTTCAAGGTGATCGAATTCAAGCCCGGCGTGAAAACGGTGTATGCCAAGAACGCCGACTACGTGCCGCGCAAGGAACCGGCCAGCGGCCTGGCCGGCGGCAAGGTCGTGAACGTGGACAAGGTTGAATGGGACGTCATGCCCGATGCGCTGACCACCGCCAACGCGCTGCTGGGCGGCGAAATCGACTTCGTCGAACAGTTCCCGTATGACCTGTTGCCGATGATCGAAGGCAACAAGGACTTGAAGGAAGAGTCCCTGAGCCCGGTCGGCTACTTCACGATGTACCGCTTCAACTTCAAGTACCCGCCCTTCAACAACAAGAAGATCCGCCAGGCCGCGATGTACGCCATCGGCCAGGAAGACGTGATGAAGGCGCTGGTGGGCAATCCCAAGTACTGGAAGACGTGCGCGTCGCTGTGGGGCTGCGGCACGCCGATGGAAAGCGACATCGGCAAGGAAGTCGTGGTGCCCTCGAACATCGAAAAGGCCAAGGCCTTGCTGAAGGAAGCGGGCTACGACAACACGCCTATCCTGGTCATGCACGCCACCGACGTGGGCACCCTGTCCGCGCAACCGGTGGTGATGGCGCAGGCGTTGCGCAAGGCCGGCTTCAACGTCAACCTGGCTGCCATGGACTGGCAAAGCGTGGCCACGCGCCGCGCCTCCAAGGCCGCACCGGCTGAAGGCGGCTGGAACATCCACAACACCAACTGGTACGCCACCGACGTGATGGACCCGGTGCGTTCCGCGCCCGCCGCCGCCAACGGCGACAACGCCTGGTTCGGCTGGCCCGACATGCCGCAAGTGGAAGAACTGCGCACCAAGTTCGCGCTGACTTCCGACCCGGCCGAGCAAAAGAAAATCGCCGACGAATTGCAGCGCATCGGCATCGACGAAGGCCTGTACGTGCCGCTGGGCCAGATGTCCGTGCCCACCGTCTATTCGACCAAGCTCTCGGGCCTGGTGCATGCACCGGTCTTTGCGTTCTGGAACGTCAAGAAAGCTCCTTAAAGGGGCAAGCAGTTCAGGGGGAAATACATGCTGGCATTTGTCTCACGCCGGCTCCTCGCGACCATCCCCGTTCTGGTGATGGTCGCGGTGGTGGTCTTCGCGATATTGCGTTTCAGCCCGGGCGACCCGGCCATCATCATGGCGGGCGACGGCGCCACGCCTGAGCGTATCGTCCAGATACGGCAGACGATGGGCCTGGACCAACCGGTCATCAAACAGTTCTTCATCTGGGGCGGCAAGCTCCTGCAAGGCGATCTGGGCACCTCGCTCATGTCCGGCGTGCCGGTCACCAAACTGATCGCGCAACGCCTGGAACCGTCCATGAGCCTGGCGGTGCTGACCCTGGTCTTCACGCTGCTGGTTGCCATTCCGCTGGGCATCCTGGCGGCATGGCGGCAAGGCCGCCTGCTGGATCGGGCCGTGATGGGCTTTTCGGTGCTGGGCTTTTCAGTGCCCGTGTTCGTCACGGGGTACCTGCTGATCTGGCTGTTCGCCATCAAGCTGGGGTGGTTCAACGTGCAGGGCTATGCGCCGCTGGACAAGGGTTTCTGGCCCTATCTGCACCGGCTCATCCTGCCGTCACTGGCCTTGTCCACGGTCTATGTGGCGTTGATTGCGCGCATCACGCGCACCAGCGTCATCGAGGTCATGGGCGAAGACTTCATCCGCACGGCGCGCTCCAAGGGCCTGGGGGAAACCGGTGTGCTGCTGGGCCATGCGCTGCGCAACGCCGCCGTGCCCATCGCCACCGTCGTGGGCCTGGGCATCGCGCTGTTGATCAGCGGCGTGGTCGTGACTGAATCGGTGTTCAACATCCCCGGCCTGGGCCGGTTGGTGGTGGAAGCCGTGCTGGCGCGCGACTACCCCGTCATCCAGGGGCTGACGCTGTTCTTCGCGTTCGTCTACGTGTTCATCAATCTGGTTGTCGATTGCGCCTACACGGTGTTCGACCCGCGCATCCGCTACTAGGGAAGAGCCATGCACACGCCAACCGATGCCGCCGTGCAGGCGGCCGCCGACCTCCCCGGAGGCGGCAACCCTCAAGTCACCGCCTGGCGCCAAGTGCGCCAGGGCCTGAAAAGCTGGCCGGTCATGCTGGCGCTGGTGGTGCTGGTTACCATCGTCGCCATTGCCGTGTTCGCGCCGCTGCTGGGCACGGTGGACCCTACCTTCATCAACCCGGGCGCGCGCCTGAAGCAGCCCTTTACCGACTACCTGTTCGGCACCGACGCCTTTGGCCGCGACGTCTGGTCGCGCGTGGCCTACGGCGCGCGCATCTCGCTGATCGCGGGCCTGGGCGCCGCCGTCGTCAGCGTGGCCATCGGGCTGGTCATCGGCGTCATTGCTGGCTGGTTCCGTTCGCTGGACGGGCTGATCATGCGCACGATGGACGCCATCATGGCCATTCCCGGCATCCTGCTGGCAATTGCCCTGGTGTCCGTTACCGGCGCCAGTATCACGACCGTGCTTGTCGCCATCACCATCCCGGAAATTCCCCGGGTGGTGCGGCTGGTGCGCGGGCAGATCCTGACGGTGCGCGGCGAACCCTATGTGGAAGCCGCGCTGGCGTTGGGCACGCCCTTGCCGCTGCTGCTGTGGCGCCACATGGTGCCCAGCACCATCGCGCCGCTGACGGTGCAAGGCACCTACGTGTTCGCCTCCGCCATGCTGACCGAGGCCATCCTCAGCTTCCTGGGCGCGGGCATCCCGCCCGAGATCGCGTCGTGGGGCAACATCATGTCCGAAGGCCGCATGTATTTCCGCATGCTGCCCGGCCTGATTCTCTTTCCTGGCCTGCTTCTGTCGCTGACCGTGCTTAGCGTGAACATCCTGGGTGACGCCCTGCGCGATGCGCTGGACCCGAAAATGGTGCGCAGGATCTGATGCCGATGACCTACTCTCCTACTCCCCCCGCGGGCGACACCTCGTCCGCCATCCTGGCCATTCGCAACCTGTCCGTGGAAGTGGCCGGCGCCGGCAACCGCGTCGTGCGCAATCTGAGCCTGGACGTGCATGCTGGCGAAACCGTGTGCGTGGTTGGTGAATCCGGCTCGGGCAAATCGGTCACATCGCTGGCCGTGATGGGCCTGTTGCCGCAAGGCATCCTGTCCATCAGCGCCGGTTCCATTCGCGTGGAAGGTGAAGACGTCGCCACCGCGTCGCAACGCCGCCTGCGCGAGATGCGCGCGACCCGCATGGCCATGGTGTTCCAGGAACCCATGACCGCGCTGAACCCCGTGCATACGGTGGGCAAGCAGGTTGACGAAGTGCTGCGCCTGCACCGCAAGGGCATGAGCGCCGCCGACCGCCGCGCCAAGGTGCTGGACATGTTCCAGTCGGTACACCTGCCCGATGTGGAACGCATCTTCGAGGCGTATCCGCACCAGCTGTCGGGCGGCCAGCGCCAGCGCATCGTGATTGCGATGGCGCTGATCCTTGAACCCAAGCTGCTGATCGCCGACGAACCCACGACCGCGCTGGACGTCACCACGCAAAAGCAGATCCTGGCGCTGATCAAGGAATTGCAGGTCAAGCACAAGACGGCCGTGCTGTTCATCACGCACGACTTTGGCGTGGTTGCCGAGATTTCGGATCGCATCGTGGTGATGAACCGGGGCGACCTGATCGAAAGCGGCACGCGCAACGAAATCCTGGCCGAACCCAAGCAGTCGTACACGCGCCGCCTGGTGTCGTCCGTGCCCAGCCTGGTGCCCAACCGCCGCGACGCGCCGGATGGCCAGCCCGTGTTGCACGTCAAGGGCCTGGGCC
This sequence comes from Achromobacter sp. RT286_PF, assembly GCF_059760425.1. Classification (NCBI taxonomy): domain Bacteria; kingdom Pseudomonadati; phylum Pseudomonadota; class Betaproteobacteria; order Burkholderiales; family Alcaligenaceae; genus Achromobacter; species Achromobacter sp. RT286_PF. Next base: position 158,810 of record NZ_JCBAMR010000007.1, on the reverse strand, counting down.
GCACCTACGCGGGCAAAAGCTCGATGTTCTCGCGGCGCGCCGCGCAACATGTGGTGGCCGCTACCGACGTCAACCTGACGCTGCGCAAAGGCGAAATCCTGGGCATCGTGGGCGAATCCGGGTCGGGCAAGTCCACGGTGGCGCGCTGCATCGTGCGCCTGATCGAGCCCACCGCCGGGCACATGATGATGGGCGGTGAAGACTTGAGCACGTTGTCGGGCTCGGCGCTGCGGCCGGTGCGCCGCCGCATCCAGATCGTGTTCCAGGACCCGTACCGGTCGCTGAATCCGCGCCGCACCGTGGGCGAATCCATCATCGAAGGCCTGCTTAACTTTGGCATGCCGCGCGATCAGGCGCTGAAGCGCGCCGGCGAAACGCTGACCGTGGTGGGCCTGAGCCCCGACGCCATGCAACGCTACCCGCACCAATTTTCGGGCGGACAGCGCCAGCGCATCTGCATCGCGCGCGCGCTGGTCATGGACCCGGAGATCCTGGTGGCCGACGAAGCCGTATCGGCGCTGGACGTGTCGGTGCAGGCGCAGGTGCTTGAACTGCTGGAGCAAGTGCGCCAGCGCACCGGCGTGGGCGTGCTGTTCATCACGCACGATTTGCGCGTGGCCGCGCAAATTTGCGACACCATCATGGTCATGCAGCGCGGCAAGGTGGTCGAGACCGGTTCGGCCGAAACCGTGCTGACCGAGCCGCGCCACGAATACACCCGCGCGCTGATCGACGCGGCACCCGGGCGCGACTGGGACTTCCGCAACTTCCAGCCCGTCGCCACGACCTTGGCGCAAGCGGCCGCCGCCGCATCATGATGGGCTGATGTGCTGATGCCCTGAACACCCGAATTGCCTTCCTTTGCAACACAGGAACCCAGATGTCACTACCGCACGAATTGTCCGCCCAGGAACTGCTGCAAGCGTATCGCGACAAGACCTTGTCGCCCGTTGAGGTCACGCGCTCGGTGCTTGACCACATCCAGCGCTGGGAACCGCACCTGAAGGCCACCTACGCGCTGGACCCCGAGGGCGCGCTGGCAATGGCGCGGGCCTCCGAAGCCCGCTGGATGAAGGGCCAGCCGCAATCAGCGGGCGGCTACAGCCTGGATGGCGTGCCCGCGACCATCAAGGAAAACATCGCTACACGCGGCACGCCCGTGCCGCTGGGCACCGCCGCCACCGACCTGACCCCGGCCGCCGCCGACGCGCCGCCCGCCGCCCGCATGCGCGAAGCGGGCGCCGTGCTGCTGGGCAAGACCACCATGCCGGACTTCGGCATGCTGTCCTCGGGGCTGTCCAGCTTTCACGAGCTGACGCGCAACCCCTGGGACCTGAGCAAGAACCCCGGCGGTTCCAGCGCCGGCGCGGGCGCGGCGGCGGCGGCGGGTTATGGCCCGCTGCATATCGGCACCGACATCGGCGGTTCAGTTCGCCTGCCGGCCGCCTGGTGCGGCATCGCCACGCTGAAGCCCAGCCTGGGCCGCATTCCCATCGACCCGCCTTTCATGGGCCGCTGCGCCGGCCCCATGACGCGCACCATCACCGATACCGCGCTGATGATGGGCGTGCTGTCGCAGCCCGACGCGCGCGACCACATGAGCTTGCCTTTCCAGGACTTCGACTGGCTTAACCTGGCGCAAGACGTCAAGGGCCTGCGTATCGGCCTGCTGATGGACGCGGGCTGCGGCCTGCCGCTGGACCCGGAAGTGCGCGACGCCGTGCAGGCGGCCGCGCAGGCCTTCGAAGCCGCCGGCGCCATCGTCACGCCGATGCTGCCCTGGATGACGCCCGACATGCTGGATGGCGTGGACCGTTTCTGGCGCACGCGTTCGGCCATCGACCTGGCCGCGCTGCCCGAGGCACGCCGCGCCAAGATCCTGCCGTTCATTCGCACGTGGGCGGAAAGCGGCGGCGGCCAAAGCGGCGAAGCCGTCTTCAAGAGCTACTACGAAACGCTGAACGTGCGCGCCAAGACCGTGGCCGCCTGCGCGCCATTCGACTACGTGCTGTCGCCCGTGGCGCCCGTGGTGGCCTACAACGCCGAGTGGCCGTCGCCCACCAATGAAGTGGCCACGACCATGCACCACATCGGCTTCACCTTGCCCTTCAACATGAGTGAACAGCCGGCCGCCTCGGTCAATTGCGGCTATACGCGGGCGGGGCTGCCCATTGGCCTGCAAATCGCCGGCGCGCGCTTTGACGACCTGGGCGTGTTGCGGGTGGCGCGCGCGTGGGAGCAAATGCGTCCCGCGCAACACCCGTGGCCGCAGCCGCCCAAGACGAACTGACTTTCCACAGCAACCACAGGAATTCCCATGCGTTGGCTATTGGCAATGATCAAGCACGAGACGAATACCTATTCGCCCGTGCCGACCCCGCTTGAACGTTTTTTCCGAGGCAGCCCCGACATCCTGGCTGGCGATCTTGCCATCAAGGCCTACGAGAACACCGACAGCGGGCTGGGCGGCTATATCGAAGTGGCGCGCCGCGAGGGCGCGGAAATGGTCGTGCCCGTAGCGGCCGAGTCCTGGCCCAGCGGCCCCACCAGCGCCGAGACCCACGAACGCCTGTGCAAGCTGGTGCTGGACCAGGTCAAGCTGGGCGGCTTTGACGCCATCTTGCTGGACCTGCACGGCGCCATGGTGGCCGAAGGCGTGGAAGACGCCGAGGGCGACCTGCTACGGCGCCTGCGGGAAATCGACCCGACCACGCCGGTGGCCGTCACGCTGGACATGCACGCCAATATCTACGACGACATCGTGCGCAACGCCACCGTCATCAGCGGCTTTCACACGTATCCGCACGTGGATATCCGCGCGGCCGGGGTGCGCGCCGCCAACGTCATCGCGCGCACGCTCAAGGGCGAGATCAAACCCGTCATGACGTGGGCCAACAAGCCCATGCTGCCGCACATCATGTGCCAGGGCACCCATGCCGCGCCCAACGGCCCCTTGCAGGAACGCTGCAAGGAACTGGAAGCGGGCGGCGTGCTGGCGGCGTCCGTCTTCGTGGGGTTTCCGCATGCGGACATCCGCGAAGCGGGCCTGAGCGCCGTCGTCTGTACGGACGGCAACCTGCAAGAGGCCGAGAAGCACCGCGACGAGCTGCTGGAACGCGCCTGGGCAGGTCGCCCCGATTGGGTGTTCCACCCCGAGCCGCTGGCGCCCACCATCGCGCGCGCCAAGCAGATCGAGCAAGGCCCCGTGGTGCTGCTGGACCACTACGACAACACGGGCTCGGGCGGCACCATGGACACCACGGCCGTGCTGGCCGAAGTGCTGCGCCAGGAATTGGACAACGTGGTGTTCTACGCCATCTGCGACCCCCAGGCAGCAGAACAGGCCGCCGCCGCGGGCGTGGGCAAGACCATCACCCTGACGCTGGGCGGCAAGCTGGCCATGCCGGCCATCAAGGAACCCAGCGAACCGTTGCAGGTGACAGGCCGCGTCAAGCTGGTGTTCGACGGCGTCTACCTGAGCCGGGGCCCGATGTACCGGGGCGTGCGCAACGACACCGGGCTGACGGTGGTGATCGACACCGGCCGGGTCGAAATCGTGGTGGTGTCGCGCCACCAGGAACCCTTCGACATCAACTGCCTGTTGTCCGTTGGCGTTGACCCGTTGCAAAAGCGCTATGTGGTGCTGAAAAGCCGGGTGCACTGGCGCGCGGGCTTTTCCGCCATGGCCACCGAGGTCATCGAATGCACCGGCGTGGGCGTCACCACGTCCGACTACAGCCAGCTTGAGTTCAAGCACGTGCGCCGGCCGATCTACCCGCTGGACCCGCTGTAACGAAATCGGGTCGCAAAGTTGTCGACAAAACGGCCGGCGCCCTGCGCCGGCCTTTCATTTTGAAATCTTCAGTAACTGGGCGCACGGTCGAGCGTCACAGCGCATCGGTATACTCCGGCGCGGGCCCTTACAGGCCGATGAATACGTGTATGCCGGCAGCCGCGCCTGGGAGACCAGCCGCGACGGCGCAATGCCCTGTCTGCCGGATATAACTCGATAATCAACGAAAAAAGCACAACGATGAAAAAGAGCGTAGCGATCACCCTCGGCGTGGTCATAGTGGGAGCGGGAAGCTGGATAGGCGCCACGTGGTATACCGGCAAACGCATTGAGGAAAGCTCGCAACGCCATCTGGCAGAAGCCAACGAAAAGCTGGCCAAGCTGACGCCGCTGTTCGGCCTGCGCATCGACCAGCTCAAGTACGACCGCAGCCTGTTCTCGACCCAGGCCCGTTATGGCCTGTCGCTGGTCAAGAACGACAAGAGCCCGGACGCCATGCCCGCCGGCATGATCGAATTCGATGCCGTCATCGAACACGGCCCCTTCCCCAAGACCGCGCTGTCGCGTGGCGCGATTGCGCCCAAGCTGGCGTTCGTGCACGCGGAAGTCGCCAAGACCGACAACCTGAAGGAAGTGTTCGCGCTGACCAAAGACATCTCGCCGCTGATCAGCGACGCGATGGTCAGCTACAGCGGCACGACCACCTCCACGGCCAAGATCGCGCCCGTGTCGACCGCGCTGCAAGGCAATTCGATCGACTTCAGCGGCATGGTCATCACCGGCAGCTTCGACCGTACGCTGCAAGGCGTCGTCGCGCATGGCGTGATGGACAAGCTGGCCATCGATGGCTCCAAGAGCAACGACCCCGTCATCATGTCGATCGCCGGCCTGACGATGGACGTGAACAGCCGCATGGGCAAGTTCGGCGTGTCGATGGGCGATTCGGACCTGAAGATCAAGCGCATCGACGTGACCCGCAAGGGCGACGACGTCAAGCTGTCGCTGGATAACTTCGGCTACGGCGTGAAGCTGTCCGAGGACGACAAGTCCATCAACATGCAGGCCGCCTATCAAACCGGCGACATCACCGTCAACGACGTGCCTCTGGGCAATGGCCAGGCCGTGATCAAGCTGGCCAAGCTGGACGGCCAGGCCGTCAAGCAACTGTCGGACACGTACAACCAGCTGCTGCGTCAATACATGGCGCAAACCGAAGACGAGGGCCTGAAGGACGAGCAGTTCCAGGCGATGCTGGACAGCGCCGGCAAGCTGCTGGCGGGCAACCCGTCATTCAGCATCGACCCGATCAGCTGGAAAACCGGCAAGGGCGAAAGCAAGCTGAACTTCACGCTGGACCTGGCCAACCCGCCGGACGTCAAGAACCTGACGCCGCAGGAAATTGCCGCCAAGGCCATCAAGCGCATCGACGCCACGCTGATCATTTCCAAGCCGATGGTGCAGGACCTGGTCGCGCAATACGCCGTCAAGAAAGAAGGGCTGAGCCCGGAGAAGGCCGCCGAGGACGCCGACCAGACCGTGCGCCAGATGTCGGGCATGGCTGAAATGTTCAACGTGGGCAAGAACGACGGCGACAACATCGTTGGCAAGTTCACGTTCGCGGACGGCATGGGCAACCTGAACGGCAAGGAAATTCCCGCCGACGAATTGTTCAGCGGCCTGCTTGGCGCCGCCGGCATGAATTCCATGGGCGACGACGAAGAAGAGTCCATGCCCGGCATGAGCGAACAAGAGCCGGCCGAAGGCGCAACGCCCGCCGTCGGCGTGATGCAGGACTTCAGCCTGGACACCGTCAGCGCCCTGCTGGACGACATGGGCATCACCGCCAACAAGCAGGATGGCGACGAAGGCCCCGTGCTGATCCTGGATCCGGGCACCACCGGCGCCAGCGACCTGCGCCTGGAATTCCTGTGCAACGACTTCACTGAAAAGTGCCTGGACCTGGTCATGACGGCCACGTACAAGACCAAGAAGCCGATGTCGCTGAAGACCATCAACAGCTGGAACCAGGAATACCGCTGGACCCGCGCCTACCTGGACAACAAGAACCAGGCCGTGCTGCAAATGGACATGAACGCGGAAGGCGGGATCGGCAAGGACAACCTGCAAATCCTGTTGAACACGTTCATCAGCATCGCCGAAGACTTCAACGAGGCGGCTCAGGCGGCGCCGGCCAAGTAAGGCGTACGGCCGATACCGATACGGGCAAGCGCCCAACAAAAAGCCTCCATCGCAAGATGGAGGCTTTTTTATCGCCGCTACGCGTAATGCCCTACGCGTAGGCTTCGATCGGCAAGCACGCGCAGACCAGGTTGCGGTCGCCGTAGGCGTTGTCCACACGGGCCACGGGCGGCCAGTACTTGGCCTCGCGCAGCGACGCCACCGGGTAGGCGGCCTGCTGGCGCGGGTAGTCGTGCAGCCATTCTTCGGCCAACAGCATCTGCGCGGTGTGCGGCGCGTTCTTCAGGACGTTGTCCTCGCGATCGCGTTCGCCGCGCTCGACCTGGGCGATTTCCTCGCGGATGGAGATCATCGCGTCGATGAAGCGGTCAAGCTCGGCCACACCTTCGGATTCCGTGGGCTCGACCATCAGCGTGCCGGCCACCGGGAAGCTCATGGTGGGCGCGTGGAAACCGTAGTCCATCAGGCGCTTGGCGATGTCCTCGGCGCTGATGCCGCTGGTTTCCTTCAACGGGCGCACGTCCAGAATGCACTCGTGCGCCACGCGGCCATTGCGGCCCGCGTACAGCACCGGATAGTGGTCGCGCAGGCGGGTGGCAATGTAGTTGGCGTTCAGGATGGCCACTTCGGTGGCGCGGCGCAGGCCGTCGGCACCCATCAGCGCGATGTACACGAACGGAATCGGCAGGATGCCGGCCGAACCGAACGGCGCGGCCGACACCGGGCCGACCTTGGCTTCGCCGGGCAGCTTGCCCTGTTCGTTCACCACGCCCGGCAGGTACGGCGCCAGGTGCGCGCGCACCGCTACGGGACCCACGCCGGGGCCGCCGCCGCCGTGCGGAATGCAGAACGTCTTGTGCAGGTTCAGGTGCGATACGTCGGAGCCGAACTTGCCCGGCTGGGCCACGCCGACCATGGCGTTCATGTTGGCGCCGTCCAGGTACACCTGGCCGCCGGCCTGGTGGACCATGTCGCAAATTTCAGTGACGGCTTCCTCGAACACGCCGTGTGTGGACGGGTAGGTGATCATCAGCGCGGCCAGCTTGTCGCCGACCTGCTTGATCTTGGCGCGCAGGTCGGAAAGATCGACGTTGCCGTTGGAATCGGACGCCACCACCACCACGTCCATGCCGGCCAACTGCGCCGACGCGGGGTTGGTGCCGTGGGCCGAGGCCGGGATCAGGCAGACGTTGCGCTGATGTTGGCCGTTGGCCTGGTGGTAGCCGCGAATGGCCAGCAGGCCGGCGTATTCGCCCTGCGCGCCCGAGTTCGGTTGCAGGCTGATGTTGTCGTAGCCGGTGATTTCGCACAGCGCGGCGGACAGGCGGTCGATCAGTTCGTTGTAGCCCTGGCTTTGCGAGGCGGGGGCAAACGGGTGGATCAGCGCGAATTCGGGCCAGGTGATGGGGATCATCTCGGCCGTGGCGTTCAGCTTCATGGTGCACGAACCCAGCGGGATCATCGTGCGGTCCAGCGCCAGGTCCTTGTCGGCCAGCTTGCGCAGGTAGCGCAGCATGTCGGTTTCGGATTGCACACTGGAGAAGACGGGGTGCTTGAGGATGGCGCTTTCGCGCGCGACCGATGCGGGAATGCCGCCGGCGGCGGCCGCGTCCAGCGCGTCGATGTCCAGTTCGACATCATCGCGTTCCAGGCCGGCGGCAAACACGTTGACCAGCGCTTGCAGGTCGGCGACGGTGACGGTTTCGTCCAGCGACACGGCCAGGCGCGCGCCGTCGACGCGGCGCAGGTTGATGTGCTCGCACTCGGCGGCCGTCACGATGGCCGGGGTGGCCGCGCCCGTTTCCAGCAGCAGCGTGTCGAAGAACGTGTCGTTCACGACCTTCACGCCCAGCTTGATGAGTTCAGCGCGCAAGATGGCGGTGCTGCGCTGCACGCGCTGGGCAATGCGGCGGATGCCTTCGGGGCCATGCCACACGGCGTACATGCCGGCCATCACGGCCAGCAGCACCTGCGCGGTGCAAATGTTGGACGTGGCCTTCTCGCGGCGGATGTGCTGTTCGCGCGTTTGCAGCGCCAGGCGCATTGCCGGGTTGCCTTGTGCGTCTTTCGACACGCCGACCAGGCGGCCGGCCATGTTGCGCTTGAAGGAATCCTTGCAGGCCATGAAGCCGGCGTGCGGGCCGCCAAAACCGAACGGCACGCCAAAGCGTTGCGCCGATCCGATGGCGATGTCCGCGCCCCACTCGCCCGGGGCGGCCAACAGGGCCAGCGCCAGCAGGTCGGTGGCGCAGGCAACCACGGCGCCTTGCGCGTGGGCGGCTTCTGCCAGCTTGCGGTAGTCGGACACCGAGCCGGTGCTGTGCGGGTATTGCAGCAGCACGCCGAAGCATTCCGGCAGGCCCTGCGCTTCGTCGCCCACGGTGATTTCCAGCCCCAGGCCTTCGGCGCGCGTGCGCACGACTTCGATGGTCTGCGGATGCACGTGGCGCGAAATGAAGAACACCGGGCTTTGCGACTTGGCGCCACGGCGGGCCAGCGTCATGGCTTCGGCGGCGGCCGTGCTTTCGTCCAGCAGCGAGGCGTTGGAGATGTCCAGCCCGGTCAGGTCGGCGACCATGGTCTGGTAGTTCAGCAGGGCTTCAAGACGCCCTTGCGAGATCTCCGGCTGATACGGCGTGTAGGCCGTGTACCAGGCGGGGTTCTCAAGAATGTTGCGCAGCACGACGTTTGGCGTCTGCGTGCCGTAGTAACCCTGGCCGATGTAGTTGCGAAAGACCTTGTTGCGGCCCGCGATCTGCTTCAGTTCGGCCAGCACGTCGGTTTCGCTGCGCGAGGGCGGCAGCGCCAGCGGGGCCTGGCTGCGGATCTTGGCGGGAACGACTTCGTCGATCAGGGCGTCCAGGCTGGCGCTGCCAATCACTTGGAGCATGGCGGCCTGGTCGGCGTCGGACGGGCCGATGTGGCGGGGGATGAAGTCGGTATGGGTGTCTAGGGCGCGCGACATGGGAACTCTCGGGTGGTGGTGCATCAGGCCGGCGCGCCAAGAGGTCGGCGCGCCCGGCTCGAACCGGCTTCTTAGCCGTTGGCGACGGCTTCGTAGCCGGCGGCGTCCAGCAGCTTGTCGGCATCGGCCGCGTTGACCGGCTTGATCTTGAAGATCCAGGTGGTGAAGGCCGATTCGTTGATCAGGCTGGGGTTGTTTTCCAGCTCGTCGTTGAAGGCGACGATTTCACCGTTGACGGGTGCGTAGATGTCCGAGGCGGCCTTGACCGACTCAACCACGCCGGCGGTTTCGCCCGCGTTCAGCTTGGCGCCAACCTTGACGTCGCCAACGAAAACCAGGTCGCCCAATTGGTCCTGGGCGGTATCGGTGATGCCGACGACGAACACGTCGCCTTCAGCTTTGACCCATTCGTGGGACTGGGTGTACTTGCGATCGGTGGGCAGGCTCATGGGAAATCCTCTAGGGAATACGGGTAGATGAATGGTGTTGCGCGCCTCGTGCGAGCGGCGTGTGCGTCAACTGGCAGCGGCCGTTCGCGCGAAGCTTCGAGTTTACGAGTGTTCGACGGCTTTGCCGTTACGCACGAAGGGCAGCTTGCAGACCAGGGCGGGCACCCATTTGCCGCGGATGTCGACTTCGACCGTGTCGCCCGGACGCACGCCTTGCGGCAGGCGGGCAAAGCCGATCGACACGCCCAGCGTGGGCGACATGGTGCCGCTGGTGAGTTCGCCCGTGCCTTGCGCGCAGCGCACGGCCATGTGGGCGCGCATCACGCCGCGCTCTTGCAGCTTCAGGCCGACAAAGGCGGCGGGGGTGGCGAATTGTTCCAGCGCGTCGCGGCCGATGAAGCGGCGCTCGGCATTCTTGAGCGACACGGTCCAGGTCAGGCCGGCCTGGTCGGGCTGGGTCAGCTCGTCCATGTCCTGGCCATACAGGTTCATGCCGGCTTCCAGGCGCAGCGTGTCGCGCGCGCCCAGGCCCGCCGGGCGCACGCCCTGGGCAGCAAGGTCGCGCCACAGTTGCACGACGTCGGACGCAGGCAGGACGATTTCAAAGCCGTCTTCGCCGGTGTAGCCGGTGCGGGCGACGAGCGTGTCGTCGCCCACGCGGGCGGCAACGAAGGGGGTCAGTGCTTCGGAGGCGGCTTGCCAGGCCGGGCGCGCGGCCCAGACCTTGGCGCGGGCGTTCGGGCCCTGCACGGCCACCATGGCCAGATCGCGGCGCGGGGTGATGGCAACGTCGAAACTGCCGGCCTGCTTCACACGCTGCATCCAGGCCACGTCTTTGTCGGCGGTGCCGGCGTTAACGACCACGCGCCATTCGTCAGCGGCAAAGAAATAGATGATCAGGTCGTCGATGACGCCGCCCTGCGGGTTCAGCATGCACGAATACAGCGCCTTGCCGGGCACGGTCAGCTTGGCGACGTCGTTGGCGACCAGGCGTTGCAGGAAGGCGTAGGCATCGGGGCCGGCCACATCCACGTTCAGCATGTGCGACACGTCGAACATGCCGGCGTCCTGGCGCACCGCGTGGTGTTCCTCAAGCTGCGAGCCGTAGGCCAAGGGCATGTCCCAGCCGCCGAAATCGACCATTCGGGCGCCGGAGGCGATGTGTTCGTCGGCCAGCGGGGTGCGTTTGAGGGTTGCGGACATGCGCGGAAACTCCGGGACGGCAATGGCTTGCCAGGGTTACGGAATGCCGGTCGTGACAAGCGGATTGCGCCCGCACGGCATCGGCTGAATCTTCCGCCCCTCTGTCCTTTTGCCTGAGAGTTGCCCCGCGCTGGGCGGGTTTGCACCTTCGGCGCCTGGGCTGCTCGCTGTGTCCCGAATTCGGGGCGGCGCCAGGTCTCTCCAGAGTACTGTTTTGCCGCATCCACACGGTAAAAACCGGGACGGGGCAAGCATGTGCGGTATCGGTTACCTGAGCGATTCTGGGCGAATTGCGCCTTCGGCGGCGACCCTGGTGAAAGGGGCGCTCTCTCCCGCAAACATGCGTGACAGCGGCGCCAAGCATACAACGAAAACCAGGCCTGGAAAAGCGCGATTTCCTGGCGCGGCCCGGCCACAAACCGCTGCCGTGGACCACGCCAAACCGGACACCAACCCCCGGGCTAGCCCAGCGCCGTGTCCAGCAACATCATCAGCACAAAGCCCAGCATCAGCCCGCACGTGGCGTAGACCTCGTGCCCCTTGCGGTGCGATTCGGGAATGATCTCGTGGCTGATGACAAACAGCATGGCGCCCGCCGCAAAGCCCAGCCCCCAGGGCAGCAGCAAGACGGACCAGCCGACGATGGCGGCGCCCAGCACCGCGCCCAACGGTTCGACCAGCCCCGACAACATGCCTAGCGCCACGGCGAAGGCCCGCTTATAGCCGGCGGCCAACAGCGCCACCGCGACAACCATCCCTTCGGGAATGTCCTGGATCGCAATGCCCGTGGCCAACGCGGTGCCCGCCACCGGATCGCCCCCCGCGTAACCCACGCCGATGGCCAGGCCTTCGGGCAGGTTGTGCAGCGTGATGGCGATAACGAACAACCAGGCGCGTCGCATGCGGCGCGCCTCGATGCCTTCGCGGCCCTTGATGAAATGTTCGTGCGGCAGCGTGCGGTCCATGATGAGCAGCACCGCCGCGCCCAGCAGAATGGCCGCCCCCACCGTCAGGCCCGCGCCCCAGCGGCCCATGCCCTGGCTTTCGGCCGCCGCAATGCCCGGCACCACCAGGGAAAACGCGCTGGCCGCCAGCATGACGCCCGCGCCGAACCCGAACATGCTGTCCTGGACCTTTTGCGGGATGGTGCGGGCGAACAGGATGGGCACGGTGCCCAGCGCGGTGGCGCCGGCCGCTACCAGCCCGCCCAGCAGGGCGTCGGCCACGTGCGCCGCGCGCACGTCCAGGTAGGCCCACAGCTGGTGCATCGCCAGGCAGGACACCAGCACGGCCAGGGTCCAGACGCTGATGCTGGTGGCCGCGGGACGCACGCGGTGACGGCTGAATGTGTTCATGGGGCCGATGCCTCCATCACAAAGCGGGCTTAACCCTTTGCGGCCGCATAACGGCGCGCCACCTCGGGCCAATTCACGACATTGTAGAAGGCGCCAATGTATTCAGGGCGACGGTTTTGGTACTTGAGGTAATAGGCGTGTTCCCAGACGTCCAGGCCCAGGATCGGCGTATTGCCGTGCATCAGAGGGCTGTCCTGATTAGCGCTGCTTTCCACCACCAGCTTGCCGGCCGGCGTGACCGAGAGCCAGGCCCAGCCGCTGCCAAAGCGGGTCAGGGCCGCTTTGGTGAAGGCCTCGCGGAAGGCGGCCAGGCCACCCAGTTCGGATTCGATAGCGGCGGCCAGCGCGCCATCGGGTTCACCACCGCCCTGGGGCGACATCACGGACCAGAACAAGCTGTGGTTGGCGTGGCCGCCGCCATGGTTGCGCACCGCGCCGCGTATGGCTTCCGGCAATTGGTCCAGCCGCGCGACCAGGGCTTCAACGGGTTCTTCCGTGCTGATGCCGGCGCCATCCAGCGCCGCGTTCAGGCTGGTGACATAGGTTTGATGATGCTTGCTGTAGTGAATCTCCATCGTCATGGCGTCGATGTGAGGCTCCAGGGCGTCGTAGGCGTAGGGCAGCGTCGGAAGGGTGTAGGGCATGGGTGTCTCCGTGGGACTCGCCTGTTCCAAGGGAACGGCGACAGTCGATGATCGAAGGTCGGGGCCGAGGGCCAAAGAACGGCCGGCGACAGCCAAGACAGGAAACACAAATGATATGTATTTTTATTTGATAAAACAATGATGATGTGGCGTTGCGCAATTACTGCGCGATCATCGCGTCATCACGACCTTGAAAACAGCGCCCTTACAGCGCCTTGCCGCAGGCCACGCCGGAGGCCCAGGCCCATTGGAAGTTGTAGCCGCCCAGCCAGCCGGTCACATCCACGGCTTCGCCGATGAAGTAGAGCCCAGGCGTGGTTTTGGCTTGCATGGATTTCTGGTCCAGGCCGCGCGTGTCGACGCCGCCGCGCATCACTTCGGCTTTCTTGTAGCCGGCGGTGCCGCTGGGCACCAGCGTCCATTGGTGGATGTCTTGAGCCAGCGCGCGCAGCGTTTTGTCGGGCGCGTCGGCCAGGCGCATCGCGGCCAGGCCGGGCTTGCCGCCCTGCTCTGCCAGATGCAGCCAGCGATCGGCCAGGCGCTTGGGCCACAGGCCCGCCAGCACGGTATGCAGCTGCTGCCGGTTGCCCGACTTGGACGCCAGCAATTCTTCGGCCAGGTCGCGGCCCGGTGCCAGGTCGATCACGATGGGTTCGCCCGGCTTCCAGTAGCTGGAAATTTGCAGGATGCCCGGGCCGGACAGGCCGCGATGGGTAAACAGCAGGTCTTCCAGGAATTCACCCCGCGCCTTGCCCTGCCCCGTCTGCAGGCCCACTTCCAGCGCCACGCCCGACAGTTCGGACAGCGGCTGCCATTGTGCGGAGTCAAAGGTCAGCGGTACCAACGCGGGTCGCGGCTCGACGACTTTCAGGCCGAATTGGCGCGCGATCTTCAGGCCGAAGTCGGTGGCGCCCAGCTGCGGGATCGCCATGCCGCCCGTGGCCACGACCAGCTTGGCCGCGCGGATCACGCCCTGGCTGGTGCGCAGTTCGAAGCCCTGCTCGCCATGGCCGATATCGGCCACCGAACAGCCCATGCGCCATTGCACATCGCCCGCGTCGCACTCGGCGCGCAGCATGTTGATGATGGATTCGCTGGAATCGTTGCAGAACAGCTGGCCACGGTGTTTCTCGTGCCAGGCGATATGGTGGCGCTTCATCAGCGCCAGAAAATCCTGCGGCGTGTAAGCCGACAGTGCCGAGCGGCAGAAATGCGGGTTTTCGGACAGAAAATTGGCGGGCCCGGTCCCGATGTTGGTGAAGTTGCAGCGGCCACCGCCGGAGATGCGGATTTTTTCGGCCAGGCGCTCGGCATGGTCGACCAGCACCACGCGCAAGCCGCGCTGCCCGGCCACCGCTGCACACATCATGCCAGCGGCGCCGGCGCCGAGGACGGCTACATCAAACATCAGGACTCCAGACCCGCCGGGTCTTATTCTTCGATCAGGCAATCAACGTAGTAGCGCTTTTCGCCATCCGGACCCGCTTCATCGGCCAGGCCGTGAATATAGGTTTCGAAGCCGGGGAAGCGCTCGTTGAATTCGCGCGCGAATTGCAGGTACTGCACGATGGTGCGGTTAAAGCGTTCGCCCGGAATCAACAGCGGAATGCCCGGGGGATACGGCGTCAACAGCACGCCCGTGACGCGGCCTTCCAGCTTGTCGATGTCGACACGCTCGACCTCGCGGTGCGCCATGCGCGCAAAGGCGTCCGACGGCTTCAGCGCCGGCACCATGTCGCTCAGGTACATCTCGGTGGTCAGGCGGGCGACGTCGCGCGCGCGGTAGGCTTCGTGGATTTCCTGGCACAGATCGCGCAGGCCCATGCGTTCGTAGCGGCGATGCACACGGCAGAAGTCGGGCAGGATGCGCCACAGCGGCTGGTTGCGATCGTAGTCGTCCTTGAACTGCTGCAACGCGGTCAACAGCGTGTTCCAGCGGCCCTTGGTAATGCCGATGGTGAACAGGATGAAGAACGAATACAGGCCGGTCTTTTCGACCACGACGCCGTGCTCGGTCAGGTACTTGGAGACCAGCGCGGCCGGGATACCCGTTTCGCCGAAGCTGCCCGACATGTCCAGCCCCGGCGTGATGACCGTGGCCTTGATCGGGTCCAGCATGTTGAAGCCTTCGGCCATTTCGCCGAAGCCGTGCCAGTGGTCGTTGGCTTCCAGGATCCATTCGTCGCGGTTGCCGATGCCTTCGGACACCAGGCGGTTCGGGCCCCAGACCTTGAACCACCAGTCGTTCTTGCCGAATTCGGATTCCACCTTGCGCATGGCGCGGCGGAAGTCCAGCGCTTCGCGGATGCTTTCCTCGACCAGCGCGGTGCCTCCGGGCGGTTCCATCATGGCGGCGGCCACGTCGCACGACGCGATGATCGCGTACTGCGGCGAGGTCGACGTGTGCATCAGGTACGCCTCGTTGAAGACGTTGCGGTCCAGCTTGCGGGTCTCGGATTCCTGCACGATGATCTGCGAAGCCTGCGAAATGCCGGCCAGCAACTTGTGCGTGGAGTGCGTGGCGAAGACCATCGCGTCCTGGCTGCGCGGGCGGTCCTGGCCGATGGCGTGCATGTCCTGGTAGAACTCGTGGAACGAGGCGTGCGGCAGCCAGGCTTCGTCAAAGTGCAGCGTATCGACATAGCTGCCCAGCTGCTCCTTGATCATTTCCACGTTGTAGATGACGCCGTCGTACGTGCTTTGCGTCAGCGTCAGGATGCGCGGATTCTTGTTCACCGCTTCGCGCGCGAAGGGGTTGGCCTCGATCTTCTTGCGGATGTTGTCCGGGTGGAATTCTTCCAGCGGAATCGGGCCGATGATGCCCAGGTGGTTGCGCGTGGGGCGCAGGAACACCGGGATCGCGCCCGTCATCGTGATGGCGTGCAGAATCGACTTGTGGCAGTTGCGATCCACCACGACCACGTCGCCGGCGGCCACGTTGGCGTGCCACACGACCTTGTTGGACGTGGACGTGCCGTTGGTCACGAAAAAGCAGTGGTCGGCGTGGAAGATGCGCGCGGCGTTCAGCTCGGACTCGGCCACGGGGCCGGTGTGGTCCAGCAACTGGCCCAATTCGTCCACGGCGTTGCAGACGTCAGCGCGCAGCATGTTTTCACCGAAGAACTGGTGGAACATGCGGCCCACGGGGCTCTTCAGGAAGGCGACGCCGCCCGAGTGGCCCGGGCAGTGCCAGGAATACGAGCCGTCTTGCGCGTACTTGACCAGCTCGCGAAAGAACGGCGGCGGCAGCGAATCCACGTAGCTGCGCGCTTCGCGGATGATGTGGCGCGCCACGAATTCGGGGGTGTCCTCGAACATGTGGATGAAGCCGTGCAGTTCGCGCAGGATGTCGTTCGGAATGTGTTCCGACGTGCGCGTCTCGCCATACAGATAGATGGGGATGTCGGCGTTGCGAAAGCGCAGTTCGCCGATGAACATGCGCAGGTTCTTGATGGCGCTGGCCACGTCTTCGGGCGAGTCCACGTCGAACTCTTCATCGTCAATCGACAGGATGAAGGCGCTGGCCCGGCTTTGCTGTTGCGCGAACGAACTCAGGTCGCCATAGCTGGTCACCCCGATCACCTCGACGCCCTCGGCCTCGATCGCTTCAGATAAGGCACGAATACCCAAACCGGACGCGTTCTCGGAACGGTAGTCCTCGTCGATGATGAAAATGGGGAAGCGAAATTTCATGCAGGCGCTCCTGGGGGCATGGCGGGTTCGGTCGCATAACGCGGCGCGAGTGTACTGCTAGTAAAAATCCGCCTGATGACAGACGGCGCGAGCCCCCGCCCAACAGGCGGGAATGGCGGAATTGTAGGGCTGTTTTTCTTTCAGTCCTACGGGAAATCCCCAGATAGGCCGAACAGCCGTTGTCATCGCGCCAAAAGCCGGGCTTTCAGCACAGCGACAGCAACGGCGGCACGGAGCAAACCTAGCGGATGGTGCGGGCTTCGCCGGCTTCCAATGCCAAGGTGAACTGCTCGAAGTAGGCGGGGATGGACTCGGTGGCCCCGTCCCGGATCCGGCGTTCTACCTTGGCGATGGCGCCAAAGCAGACTTCGGCCCCGGGTTCGCCACAGACGAGCACGACCGGGTCTTCGTCGTCGCAGACCTCGTACAGCCCGCCATGCGCCCGGCGTCCAACCTCGTAGAGGTAGGCGGCGGCGCCAACGGTTTGCATGGGGGTAAGCGGCAAGGTGCCCAGGTGGGCGGCTTCCAGCGCGGTATCGAGCGCGTGGATGCTGGACAGGGAGTAGTCCAATATGGCGCCGGTGGATTCGGCGGCTTGTACAAAGTCTTGCGCGGCGTCTGCCACCCGTTCGACAAATGCGTCCTGCACTTCATCAAGGGTGGCTTCCTGGTTTGTCTTGAGGAAACCGAACATCGTTGGCTCCTTTGTGAAAACCGCAAGCGGCAATAGGGCCATTATAGGCAAGCGTGTTACCTATAATCGGCGGGAAACCCCTCAACGTTTCCTATTCCCAACACTTGCCGCCCATGACCGCACCGCTAGTCAGACGCCTGACCGCCCTTGACGCCCCGTCACTGCGACGTTTGCGCCTGGACGCCCTGGTTGAAACGCCGGAGTCGTTCGGATCGAGTTACGAAGAGGAACACACGCTGACACTGGACGACATCAAAGGCTGGGTCACGCCGCAGGACGACAGCGCGATGTTCGGGGTGTTCGTGGGTGATGACCTGGTGGGCATCATCGGCGTGGGCCGCCAGCGCAAGTTGAAGATGCGGCACAAGGCGCATATCTGGAGCGTGTACGTCGCGCCCGAACAGCGTGGCCACGGGCTGGGGCGGCTGTTGTTGCAAGCCGCCATCGCGCATGCCCGCACCATGCGCGGCATACGTCAGGTGCAGTTAAGCGTCACGTCCAACAACACGTCGGCCGCCGCCTTGTATGCCGGCCTGGGCTTCGTGGAATACGGGCGCGAACGCGAGGCGCTATGCGTCAATGACCAGCTTTACGACGAAACGCTGATGGCGCTGCCGCTGGCGGAAAAATAAGCGGCAAGGCGGGCGGATCGTCCTACGCCGCCGCCGCGCGCCGCCGCGTGCCGTAGGCGCACACCTGATTTCGGCCGCCGTCCTTGGCCTTGTACAGCGCCTGGTCGGCCGCCTTGATGACCGCGTCCGGCGCACGCAGCGCGTCGCCCCGCTCGGCCACGCCGATGCTTACTGTTACCCGCAGCGGACGCGGATTGCGCGCACCGCGCGCACCGCGCCGGCGCTGGCCCAGTTGATCCGCCTTGGGCCGCGCGGGCTTGTCGCGAAGGCGCATCTGGTAGGCCTCGATTGCGCGGCGCACCGCTTCCAGGTGCGGCAGGCTTTCCGCCGCCGTCTTGCCCGGAAACACCAACGTGAATTCTTCGCCGCCGTAGCGATACGCCTGCCCACCGCCCGGCACGCGCCGCAGCTGCGACGCCACCATGCGCAGCACCTGGTCGCCCACGTCGTGCCCGTGCGTATCGTTGAATGCCTTGAAATGGTCCACGTCGGCCATCGCCAGCGTGTAGACGCGGCCCATGCGTTGCAGGCGTTCGTTCAGCGCGCGCCGGCCCGGCAAGCCGGTCAGCTCGTCGCGAAACGCCATGTGAAAGCCTTCGTGGGCCAGTGAAATACACAGCGCCGTCAGCGCGGCGGCGGACATCAGGGCCAGTTCGATCGGATGCTGCGCGCCGCGCGGCAATGCCCACGCCATGCACACAAACCCCAGCCATTGTCCGGCCTGTTGCGGGCGGCCATAACGCAGCAGCAACAGGGTCAGCGTCAGGCCGGTGCCCAGCAACGCCACCAGCGCCTCGACCGGCACGCCAAGCCGCGCCAGCTTGCCTTGCAGGGCAAGCGTGCCAAACACTTCCACCAGCCCTTCTTTGCCGACCAGCGCAATGCCGGCCATGCCGACGGCAATCAGGCCGATGCGCAGCGCCAGGTCCAACAGCATGCTGGATCGTTCGGCCCACAGCGCGTTGATGGTGTAGGCAATGGCCCACCACGCCAGCGCGGGGCCCAACGCCCATGGCGCCTCGCGCGCCAGCGTCGGCCATACCGCCGTGGCCGCCAGCACGCACAGCATCAGCGCCATGGTTTGCGAACGCTGATACATCAAACAGATGGCCGCGCCGATCAGCGCCATCACCCACGGCACGAACGGCACGATCAAGGTCAGCGCGGGCGGCCACTCGCGCCACAGCATCAGGCCTACCGCGGCGGCCACTGGCAACGCGGGGTAGAACAACAGGGGCAGCCAGGGGATATGGGGGTAACGCACGGTGGGGGCCTTGCTCGCTTGCAGAGATGACGTCGCCAAATCGGCAAACATATATATCCTTTTTACGGTCGCCGGCGGGGGTTCTTTAGCGCGGTTACCGCGGTGTCGCCGGCCCCTGGCGCGCGTGATATGTTTTCATCCCCCGCCGAAGGAATGCCGCCATGCAGCTGCTTGTGAATATCGATGTGCCCGATCTTGAACACGCCATCGTCTTCTACGAACGCGCCTTCGGGCTGACGCTGCACCGGCGGCTGGGGCCGAAAGCGGCTGAAATGCTGGGCGCCAACGCCCCCATCTATCTACTGGAAAAGGCCGCTGGCACCACTGCGACGGGTGCGGCGGGTGCGGCAGGCGCGGCGGCGCCATCGCGCGATTACGCCCGCCATTGGACGCCCGTGCA
Organism: Achromobacter sp. RT286_PF; assembly: GCF_059760425.1. Lineage (NCBI taxonomy): Bacteria > Pseudomonadati > Pseudomonadota > Betaproteobacteria > Burkholderiales > Alcaligenaceae > Achromobacter > Achromobacter sp. RT286_PF. The sequence goes on along the minus strand of NZ_JCBAMR010000007.1, from coordinate 139,519 downwards.
CCTGGACGTCGTCGTGCCCGACGTGGACCGGGCCGTCGATCAGGCCGTAGCCGCCGGCGCCATCCTGGAAGGCCACGCTGCCACTCACGCCTGGGGCCGCATCGCGCACCTTAGCGATCCGTATGGCCACGGCATCTGCATCCTGCAATTTTTGGGACGCGGCTATGACGAAATCACGGGCGATCAGGTGTGCACCCTGCCCGTCTCGGCATCCGACTTCGATGCGCTGGCCGACATCCGCGTGCAGGCCATGCGCGACAGCCTGGAACGAGCGGGCAGATTCGACCCGGCGCGTGCCCGGGAACGGCTGCGCGCCAATTTCCACCCGGATTGCACCTGGTGGATCGAACATGCCGGAAAACGGGTGGGGTTCTATGCCCTGCGGCCGGACGGCCAGGGCCTGCGGCTGGACCACCTGTACCTCGCGCCCGCCGCGCAGGGACAGGGCCTGGGCGGCCGCGTCCTGCAGAGCATTCTGGATGACGCCGACAGCCAGGGGCTGCCGGTCAGTGTGGGCGCGCTGCGGGGCAGCGATTCGAACCGGTTTTATCGGCGGCACGGGTTTGTGCAGACGGCCGAGTCGGAATGGGATATCGACTACCTGCGCCCGGCGCCGGGGCACGCGGGCTAAGCCGCCAGCGCCGCCCGATCAGGTGCGCGGCAGCGTCACGCCGCGTTGGCCCTGGTATTTGCCGCCACGGTCCGCGTACGAGGTCTCGCACACTTCGTCGCTTTCCAGGAACAGCATCTGCGCGCAGCCTTCGCCGGCGTAGATCTTGGCGGGCAGCGGCGTGGTGTTCGAGAATTCCAGCGTGACGTGGCCTTCCCATTCGGGTTCCAGCGGCGTCACGTTGACAATGATGCCGCAGCGCGCGTAGGTGCTCTTGCCCAGGCAGATGGTCAGGACGCTGCGCGGAATACGGAAGTATTCCACCGTGCGGGCCAGGGCGAACGAGTTCGGCGGGATGATGCAAACATCACCCTTGAAGTCCACGAACGAGCCTTCGTCGAAGTTTTTCGGATCGACGATGGTGGAATTGATGTTCGTGAAAATCTTGAATTCATCGGCGCAGCGCACGTCGTAGCCGTAGCTGCTGGTGCCGTAGCTGACGATGCGCCCGCCATTGGCCGTGCGGACCTGGCCCGGTTCAAAGGGTTCGATCATGCCGGCGTCGGCCTGGCGGCGGATCCAGCGGTCGCTTTTGATGCTCATGGTGGGAATGGTGCTAAAGGGGTGAAGTGGCCGTCATTTTACTCAGTTCCCCCAGAACGTCCGGTACACCAGCGCGATGCCGTTGACCGACCCACCTTTCAAGTCCACGGAAAGCCCGCGCGCCAGACGGTAACTGGCGCGGCCCACGGTGTCGCTGCCGGCCAGCGCCTGCTCCACGCTTAGCGTGATGCCGTTGGCGAAAGACTTGCTGGCCACCAGGAACTGGGTTGCCAGCTGGCTGTCACTGTCCCGGTTTACGTCGCCGGCCACCGTGCGGTCGGGCAGGATGCTGCCCGAACTGCCGATATTGCCGGTGCGCACGCTGACATCGTCCAGCCCGAACTGCTTGTAGAACGGCTGGCCGCCGCCCAGCAGCGCGGTGCCCACCGACACCAGCAAGGCCGCGTCGCTGCCGCTTTCGTCGGGTCCGCGCCCCAGCAGCAGCCAGGACAGCTTTTCGACATCGCTGACGTCCGGGTAGGACACCAGGTCGATACGCGGGCGCTGCGCGGTGCCGACCACCTTGACGCCGGCCTCGACCTGTTCGCCCGTGCGCAGGGCTTCGATGTCCAGCAGCGGATTGTCCAGCCGGCCCTGGAACGTCAGCGTGCCCCGGCTGAGACGCAGCTTCTGGCCATAGGCCTCGATGCCGCCGCCCCGCGTGCGCAACGCGCCCACGCCGGTCAGCCGGCCGTCATTAAGCAGAATCTGGATGGAGCCCAGCAGCCCGGCGTCCAGCCCCATGCCCGTAATGTAGAAACGCGGCCCCATGTCGAACTTCAGGTTCATGCTGGTTTGCAGCGGCGTGGACACCGTGGCGCGATCCTGGCCCGGATGAATGACTTTGACGTCGTCATCCAGCGACGGCACGCCCTGCAGGATTTCCAGGCTGAACCACCCGGCGTCAGCCTTGAGGTCACCCACGATGTCGATGCGCGGCATGGCGGCCGTCAGCGTGACCGTGCCGGAAACCATGGCGTAGCGGTCCGAGCGCTGCAAGGCCGGAAAGCGGTACAGCTTCAGCTTGATGTCGCCGCCGCCGTCCATGATGTTCCACTGCCCGCGCGCCTCGGCGTAGCCGCCCTTGGCCTCGGGGTTGGTCGTGATCCATTCCTTGGTGCGCCATTCGGCCGGCATCACGCGCAGCGATGCCGGAAAGCGCAGGCTGTCCAACACCAGCCGCTGGCCATCCAGCCGCGCCGACAGCGTACCGTCCACCAGGCGCACGCCGTCGTCAATGCGGACCAGGCGCAGCTTGTCGCCCCGGATGTTGCCCGTGGCCGACCATTTTCCGGCCAAGGTGCCTTGCACCTCGACGTTGGCCTTGACGGCGCCGCCCACTTCCATCGAATCGCCCACAAACAGGCCGACCCAGGCCAGATCGGCAATGTCGGCGTCCAGCTTGGCACGCAGCGGCTGGCGCTCGTCCAGCGCCATGCCGCCCTTGGCGTCCACGCGCAGTACGGCGGTGCCGGTGCCGTTCACGGTGCCCATCTTGGCAGTAGCCAGGTCGATTCTGGCGTCCAGGCGGCTGGCGTTGGGCGACGTGGGCGTGGCCGTCAGGTCCAGCACAAGCGCCTTCAATCCCAGGGGGACGGGCGGGTCGCCGGGGATCAGCAGGTCGCCTTCACGGCGGGCAATGCGCGCCTTGCCCGCCAGGCGGCCGTCAAATTTCAAGTCCCAAAGCAGGTCCAGGGCGATGCGGCGCTGGCCCTCGGGCACCATGGCGTTTACGCGCGAGGGGCCCTTGCCCAGCTTGGCGGCGGCCTCGGGGTCCAGCGCGCCGATCACCTGGCGGGCCATGGCGGCCGTGATGACCAGGTTGTCGGCCTGGCCGGCGGTTTCCCAGCGCTTGCCACCGCCGCGCGAGCCTTGGTGCGCCAAGGTCAGACGTTCCTTGCCCGGCAGCGTCACGCTGAGAACGGTCTGGCCCACCTGCCATTGCCATTGCGGGTGCACGGCCGACGGCAGATAGGCCAAAGAGACCGGCCGGTCAGCCGCCACGATGAACCCGGCGCTATCGGCCGTCAGCTTGGAAAAGGTGCCGCGCCAGCCCACCAGCGCCGCGTCGGGCTGGCCCGCGGGGCCCTTGCCCCAGCCGCCGGCAAAGACGATATTGGCTTTGGCCGGCGCTTCGCCCAGCACGCCGGCGCGGGGCTTGGCGGGGGTGTAACCGGCGTTGAGCTCGCCGCGATGCGCCGCGATATTGCCGGCCAGCTTGCCCTTGAGCTCGGCGCCGCCCGGGATGCCGGGCCAGAAGGCGTCCAGCTGCGGCGCCTGCGCGTCCAAAACCAGCGCGCCGTCGGTGGCGTCCATCTCGCCCGATGCGCGGATGCGGTTGCGACCCAGCTTCAAGTCCACGTCCAGGCCGTGAATGCGCAGTCCGGACAGCGGGTCGGAGTAGGCGGCGGGTGCGGTCGTTGGCGCCGTTGTGGAGCCCGCCGGTGCGGGTGCCGGTGCGGGTGCCGTTGCGGGTGCCGGTACGGGTGCCGGTACGGGTGCCGGTGCGGGTGCCGTTGCGGGTGCCGGTGCAGGTGCTGTTGCGGGTGCCGTTGCAGGTGCCGTTGCGGGTACCGGTGCAGGTGCCGTTGCGGGTGCCGTTGCGGGTGCCGGCGCCGTCGCTGTTGCCGGCGCCGTCGCTGTTGCCGGTGCCGATCCGGGCTCGGTTGCGGCGATGTCCACTTGCGCTTTCACGCCGCCCGTCAGCGGCTGCTTGTTCCAGCGGGTGCCCTCTTCGAAACGCAGGTCAATGGCGGCATGGCGCAACTGGCTCAGGTTTTCAATGTCGGCCTGCACGTCGCCGCGCACCGTCAGGACTGCCGGGGGCACGTCCTTGCCCAACCACGGCGCCAGATCCAAACGCTGCGCGCTGATCGTGCCGGTGATGCGGTCGCGGCCGGCGACTTGGCCGGCGCCCGATTGCAGGTCGAACTGGGCGGCCAGGGTCGACTTATCCGGCAGCTGCGCGTTGGCGCGGGCGCTGCGCAGGATCAGGGCGGTGCGCGGGGCCAGGTCGGCCACCACGTCCAGCAGCATCCCCGACCCGGCTCCGTCCAGCTTGGCCTGAATGCCATCCATCGACCCCGCCGCATCGGCGCGCAGCACGACCTGGCAGGCGGGCGCGGGCGGGCCGGCGATCTCGGAAGTAGCGGCTTTGGAGCCGGCGCTCGCGCCCGGCCCGGCGGCCACAGTGGCGTCCCCCTTGGCTTTGGGATTTACCTGTGCGCTTGCTATGGTCGTCCGCGCATCGGCTTTGGTGCGGCCCTGATTGGCTTTGGAGTTCGCCTGCGCGTCGGCTTTGGAGTTCGCCTGCACGTTCGCGTCGGACGCCGGCGCATTGGCTTTGGAGTTCGCCTGCGCGTTGCTCGGTGCGCTGCCGCGCGGTTTCGCCGCTGCTCCCGATTGCGGCGCAGTCCGTGCGCCCGGTTGCGCCGTGCGTTCGGCGCCGACGGCGCGCTTGGCTTGCGACGTCGTGTCCCCTTGCTTGCCCGTCGCGGCCGGACCCGCCGCGAATACGCCCCCTAATCGGTCCGCCTGACACAAGGGAGATTCGGGGCCGGACCCTCGCGCCGTCACATCCAGGCGCGCGGCGAACGGCCAGGGGTCGGCCATGCCTTGCAGCTGCGCTTCGCCCGACACCTGCGCCTCGCCTGCCTCGTGGCCAACCCGCAGCGACGCGATGCGCAGCTGCGCGCCTTGCTTGCCGGCCGCGAACGTCGCGCTAAGGTCGCCCAGCGTGACCGGCAACGGCTGGCCGTCCTGCTCCAGTTGAAAGTCACCCAGGGCCAGGCGGTCCACGGCAATATCCACGGGCAGGGACGGCAAGGAAAACGGCTCGCTATCGTCCGGCGTGGCGGGCGCCTCGGCTGACGGGGCCAAGGCCACGCGCACCGATTCCGCCGACACGTCGCGCACATGCAGCCGCCGCTGGCCCAGCGCGCGCCAGTCCACATTCAGATGTAGCCGGCTGATATCGACGCGCGTGCCGCCCGCGTCCAGGTCCAGCTTGCCCACGGTCACGCCGCGCAACAACGATCCGTTCACGTCCAGCGCCTGGCCGTTCAACTGCTGGGCGGCGGTGGTCAGCAACAGCCGCGTGCCGCTTTGCGACCCCACCAGCCAGAACAGGAAGCCGGCGGCCAGCAACAGCAGCATCGCCAAACCCGGCAGCCACCACACCAGCACCTGCCGCAGGAATTTGCGCAACAGCTTCAAAACGCGATCCCCAACGAAAAGTGCAGACGCAGGTCGCGCTCGCGCTGGCCATAGGCCACGTCCAGGAACAAGGGGCCGGCGGGGGTGCGCACCCGCGCGCCGACGCCGTAGCCCACCGCCAGGGACATGTCGCCGAAGGACTCGGCGGCATCGCCCGCGTCCACGAACACGCCCATGCCCCAGCGTTCGTTGAAATAGTGGTCGTATTCGACGCTACCTACAACCAGCGTCGGCGCGCCCACCACGGCGTTGTCGCGTTGCACGCCGATGCTTTGATATTTGTAGCCGCGGATGGACCGGGCGCCGCCCGTGCGAAAGCCGAAGTCGTCCGGCACCTGCACCTTGCTGCTGGACCACACGCGGCCGACCTCGCCGCGCACCGTCAAGACGTCCAGCTTGCCGATGGGCCACCATTTCTGCGCCCGCAGGCGGGCGCGGGTATAGGGTTCGCCAGTGTCCAGCGTCACGCCCACGCCGCCGCCCACGGCAATCAGGTTGCCTTCGCGCGGGTCATATTTGTTGTCGACGTCGCGGCGCAGCCATTCGGCCGTGGCGGTCAGCGTGGGCAACGTATATTCGTCGCCGCCGTCGATTTTTACGTGGTCCTGTGCCAGCAGCAGGCCCCAGCGCGTTTCATATTCGACGCGGCTGTCGCCCGCGCCCTTGCGCTCTTGCAGACGCGTGGCGCCCAGGGCATAGCGGGTTACATCCAGGCCCTGGATGTCGGAATGGTCGGCCAGCACGCCAAACGAATCCTTGTAGCCGCGCTCGGTGGGCGGCAGCAGGAAGTCGGCGTAGGCGCGCTGACGCAGACGGTCCACGCTGAAACCGGTTTCCATGGTGACGGGTTGGCCGAAGACCACGTTCTGGCGGTATAGCGATTCCACGCGTACGCCTGCCTCGTCGTCTACGCCGATCGACGCCGTGAACCGCTTGGGCGGCGCTTCCACCACGCGCACCTGCACGGGCAAGGTCACTTCGCCGTCCGAGTCATAGGCGGGCGGCGGCGGCGGCACGGCACCCGACACGGTCGGGTCGCCCGCGGGCGTGGCGGCGGCCACATCGGCAGCGCCGGGCGCGCGGGCGCGATCGGATTTCACGTCGGCCGCCTGCGGCGGCGCGCTGCCGGGCGGCTCCAACGACACGAAGGCGCCGCGAAAGAAGGCCGTGGATTGCAGGTCCTGCTGCCAGGTATCCAGTCGGTTCTGATCGTAGGCGGCCCCGACCGAATAGCGCACGTAGCGCTGCACCAGCTTGTCCGGTACGCGTTTCAGGCCTTCGGTGGTCAGTTCGCCCATACGGACCTGCGGCCCGCTGTCCACGGTCACCTGCAAGGCTGCGGTGGCCGTGTCGGCCATGATTTCCGCCTGCGATGCCGTCATGCGCGCCAGCATGAAGTCGCGCGTCGATATCTCGTCCAGCAGGTTCGACTTGGCCCGGTTCCAGTCACTATTGATAAACGGCTGTCCGGCCTTGAGCTGCCAGTCGTCGCGCAGCTTTTGCACACGCTGGGCGAATTCCGGACGCGTGATGCGGCCGGTGAACTTCAGGTCCACGGACGAGACGGTCGTGCGCTTGCCCGGCACGATGCCGATATCCCAGGTTTCCCCGCCGATATCGGTGCCGGATTCCAGCGTTACCGTGGGTGAAAAGTAACCCTGCGTGGCCAGCGCGGCCAGCGTGGCGTCGCGCGCACGGCGTCGCAGCCGGTTGATTTCGCCCCCGTCCTGGTCTTCAGCCAGCCGAGCGATGGCATCAACGGCCTCGGTAATGGCCGTCAGCGCGGCCGGCGGCACGCCGCCCGGGTCCACGATGACTTCCGGCCGCTTGGCCAACGCCTCGGCTGAAAACACGCATAGTCCTGCCAGAATGGCGCGGGCTGCCCATTGCATGTGTCAGGTCGGCTGCTGGACGACAATAGACGGGAATTTTCCGGCCATATCACGCGGTAGCGCGGCCACCCCGGCGGCCAGCTTGCGGGCAATGGCACGATAAAGCCCGGCAGCTTCGCTACCGGCATCCGACACCACGGTGGGCTTGCCGGCGTCCGTTTGTTCGCGGATGGCAAGCGTCAGCGGCAGGCTGCCCAGCCAGGGCGTTTGATACTGCTCGGCCATGCGCTGGCCGCCGCCTTCACCAAAAATGTGTTCGGCATGACCGCACTGCGAGCAGATGTGAATGGCCATGTTTTCGACCACGCCCAGAATCGGCACTTCAACCTTCTGGAACATGCGCAAGCCCTTGCGGGCGTCCAGCAGCGCAATGTCCTGCGGCGTGGTCACGATGACGGCGCCCACCACCGGCACCTTCTGCGCCAGCGTCAACGCCACATCGCCCGTGCCGGGAGGCATGTCGACGATCAGGTAATCCAGGTCGCGCCAATTGGTCTGGCGCAGCAACTGTTCCAGCGCCTGCGTCACCATCGGGCCGCGCCAGATGGCGGGGGAATCGGCGTCGATCAGGAAGCCGATGGAATTGGCCTGCAAGCCGTGGCCCGTCAGGGGTTCCATGCTTTTGTTGTCCAGGCTTTCCGGGCGGCCGGAAATGCCCAGCATCGTGGGCACGCTGGGGCCATAGATGTCGGCGTCCAGCACGCCGACCTTGGCGCCCTCGGCCGACAAGGCCAGCGCCAGGTTCACGGCGGTGGTGCTCTTGCCCACGCCGCCCTTGCCCGACGCAACGGCAATGATGTTGCGCACGTTGGGCAGCGGCTTCAAGCCCTTCTGCACCGCGTGGGCCGCAACCTTCCAGGTGATGTTGATGCGGGCGTCGGGAACGCCGGCCTGGGCCAGCGCCGCGGCCGCCACGGCGGCCACCTGTTCCCGCACGCCGTCGGCGGGATAACCCAATTCCAGGGTGACGGCCACGCGGCCGCCTGTCAGGTCGATGTCACGATCTTTTACAGAAACGCCCAGGTCCAAACCCGTGTTGGGGTCGCGCGCCGCGCGCAAAGCGGCGCGGATGTTTTCTATCGTTATACTCATGTCACTATGGTTCCGTAGGCAGCGCGGCTTCTGCGGGCCGCCATCCCCTAAAGGATAGCGGATACGCGGGAACCTTTCGCTGCGTTTTGCATCCGACCTTCATGACCAACACACTTATCCGCTTCTTCCGTGCCGTCCTTTTCGCCGCCCTGGCCTTGATCGGTATGGCGATGGCGCTGGTCTTCATGCTGTCCACGGCGCTTGCCGTGGCGATCCTTTACGTGGTCGCCAAGGTGCGCGGCAAACCTTTCGGCGTCCGCGCCTACTGGAGCCAGCGCCAAGGCGCCCGACCGGGACCCTTCCAGACCGCCACCGCCCCCTTCGCCACGCAACCGCGCGGCGATGTGATCGACGTCGAAGCTCGCGAAGTCCGCTAACGTCGGCATGACGTAAACGCTTGCGCCGCGTGCGGCGCAAGCTTGCCGTTGCCTTTGCCGTCGCCCGGTACGACCGCCCGGCCTGCCCGCGCCGGGTACCGCCACCGACTGCCGGCCGCCACCCATTCCAACCCGCCCGAATCGCGCCCGCGCGATCGGCGGGTTGCGTCGTTATCGGGCCGCGCCGGGGCAAGTCCACGCCATTGTCCTAAAATGGCCCGCCAAACCCTTTTTCCCTCCCCCTCTGTCGACAACCATGTCTCGCACCCTATTTGTCACCACAGCGCTGCCCTACGCCAACGGATCCTTCCACATCGGCCACATCATGGAATACATCCAGGCTGATATCTGGGTGCGTTCGATGCGAATGGCGGGCCACACGGTGCATTTCGTGGGTGCCGACGACGCGCACGGCGCGCCGATCATGTTGAAGGCCGAAAAAGAGGGCATCACGCCGCAGGCGCTGGTGGCCCGCTATGCCGCTGAACGCCCGCAGTACCTGAACGGCTTCCACATCCGTTTCGACCACTGGCATTCCACCGATTCGGCGGAAAACGTCGCGCTGTCGCATGACATCTACCGCGCGCTGCGCGAGCAGAACCTGATCGAAACGCGCTCCATCGAACAGTTCTACGACCCGGTCAAGGGCATGTTCCTGGCCGACCGCTACATCAAGGGCGAATGCCCCAAGTGCCACGCCAAGGACCAATACGGCGATTCCTGCGAAGTGTGCGGCGCCGTGTACGCGCCCACCGAACTCATCAACCCGTATTCGGCGCTGACCGGCGCGACGCCGGTGCTGAAATCGTCCGACCACTTTTTCTTCAAGTTGTCCGATCCCCGCTGCGTGGAATTCCTGCAGCAATGGACCACCGGGTCCAACGCCAACGGGGGCAAGCACTTGCAGCCGGAAATGCTGGCCAAGACGCGTGAATGGCTGGGCGCCGAAGACGGCGAGGCCAAGCTGGGCGACTGGGACATCTCGCGCGATGCCCCCTACTTCGGCATTGAAATCCCCGACGCGCCGGGCAAGTACTTCTACGTGTGGCTGGACGCACCGGTGGGCTATCTGGCGTCGCTGAAGTCGTACTGCGCGGTCAAGGGCCTGGACTTCGACGCCCTGCTCGCCCCCAACGGCACCACCGAACAAGTGCACTTCATTGGCAAGGACATCGTGTATTTCCACGCGCTGTTCTGGCCCGCCATGCTGAAATTCGCCGGGCGCAAGACGCCGGACGCGGTCAATGTGCACGGTTTCATCACCGTCAGCGGTGAAAAAATGTCCAAGAGCCGCGGCACCGGCATTTCGCCGCTGCGCTATTTGGAACTGGGCATGAACGCGGAATGGATGCGCTATTACATCGCCGCCAAGCTGAACGCCCGCGTCGAGGACGTGGACTTCAACCCCGAAGATTTCATCGCGCGCGTCAATAGCGACCTGGTCGGCAAATACGTCAACATCGCCAGCCGCGCCGCCAGCTTCATCACCAAGCACTTTGACGGCGTGCTGGGCTATTCCGGCGACACCGCCGCGCTGTCGGCCGAATATGCCGAACAGGCCGAGTCGATCCGCGCCGCTTTCGAGGCACGCGAATACAACCGCGCCATTCGCGAGATCATGGCTTACGCCGACCGCATCAACCAGGCGTTCGACACCGCGCAGCCGTGGGTGCTGGCCAAGGGCCTGGCCACCGCCGACGACGCGCAAAAGGCCGCGTTGCAAGACATCTGCTCGCGTTCGCTGGCCGGCTTCAAGGCGTTGTCAGTGATGCTGGCGCCGGTGCTGCCGTCGCTGGCCGAGCGCGTCGCGCTGGAATTGTTCGGTGCCCAAGCGCCGTTCACCTGGGCCGATGCCGCCGTGCTGCCGCAGCGCGTGGCACCGTTCAAGCACCTGATGCAACGCGTGGACCCCCAGATGCTGGAAGACCTGTTCGAACCGCCCGCCGCCCCCGTCGTTGTGCCCGGCGGCGAGCCCGTTGCCGAAACCATTTCCATCGACGATTTCGCCCGCGTGGATCTGCGCATTGCGCAGATCGTCAACTGCGAACACGTCGAAGGCTCGACCAAGCTGCTGCGCCTGACGCTGGACGTGGGCGAAGGCCGCCACCGCAACGTGTTCTCGGGCATCAAGTCGGCCTACAAGCCCGAAGACCTGATCGGCAAGCTGACCGTCATGGTGGCCAACCTGGCGCCGCGCAAGATGAAGTTTGGCGTGTCCGAAGGCATGGTGCTGGCCGCCAGCCACGCGGACGAAGCCGTGGACGCCGGCATCTATGTGCTGGAGCCCTTCCCCGGCGCCAAGCCCGGCATGCGCGTGCGTTGATCGGCGCATCCGTCTGACGCAAAAAAGCCCGCCGGTAATGGCGGGCTTTTCTTTGGCAGACGGCCCGGGCCAGGGCTACGGCTGGGTGGGCGCCAGCTCCGGGTCCAGCGAATGGCGTTCGTCGAAGACGAAGCATTTGCCGTCATACCCCACGCCGCCGGTTTCCTCGAAATACTTCAGGATGCCGCCGTCCAGCTGATACACGTTGGGAATGCCCGCCTCGTTCATGTAAATGGCGGCTTTTTCGCAGCGGATGCCGCCCGTGCAGAAGCTGACCACCGTCTTGCCTTCCAGTTCGGCGCGGTGCGCCTGTACGGCGGCCGGAAACTGCGTGAAGCGTTCGATGCGCCAATCGATGGCGTTCTTGAACGTGCCTTCATCGACTTCAAAGGCGTTGCGCGTGTCCAGCATGACGACAGGGCGGCCGGCATCGTCGGCGCCCTGCTCAAGCCAGCGCGCCAGCGTCTTGGCGTCCACCCCCGGCGCACGGCCCGCTTCAGGGCGGATGGTGGGGTGGTCCATGCGAATGATTTCGCGCTTGATCTTGACCAGCAGCTTGCGAAACGGCACGCCTTCGCTATGGCTGAATTTCACTTCCAGGTCTGCAAAGCGCGCATCGGCGCGCAGCGTTTGCAGGAAGGTGTCGATGCCCTGGGCGGAACCCGCCAGGAACAGGTTGATGCCTTCTTCGGCCAGCAGGATGGTGCCCTTGAGCCCGCAGTCGCCAGCCACGGTCAACAGGTGGGCGCGCAGGTCGGGCAGGAGATCCAGCGAAACGAATTTGTAGGCGGCGATATTGACGACGGCAGTCATGGCAAAGCAATGCAAAGCGGTGGGCGAAGCCCGTAATAGTAAACGCTGGGCGGATCGCCCCGCAGGCGCGAGCGCCGGGCAGGCCACGCCGCCCAGCGCCCGGCTTGATCCGTATCAACGGCTGACGATTTCCTGCTCGATCACCGCGTCCAACACCCAGCGCACAGTTGAAGCGCCCGGCGGCGGGTTCGGGTCGGTCACTTCAACCACGCGCAGCCGGTAACGGATGCCCGGCTGAAACTGAAAGCCCGTGATGTCGCCATACCAGTACTGCCACGGCTGCGAGGCGCTGTCGCGCACCTGATAGCACAGCGCGCGACCGGCGCCCCCGTTGCAGGGCACGCGCTCGGCATTCACATAGACCAGCTTGGTCGGCCCGGCTTGCCCGCCCGCCACCGGGTCCACGCGGCGCCCAAAGTCCAGCGTATCGCCGCTGGCAAGCACCCACGTCATGCGCTGCGGGTTGTTGGTGTTGTCCAGCGACGTCGCGGTGATGCGCGTCAGCCCGGCCAGGAAGTCCTGCTCAAGCTGCATGTTCTGCGGCGCGCACGCCATCATCGTGGCGACCGGATTCGCTTGCACGACCAGTTGGCCGTTAGCCACGGTATAGGGCGCGTTGTATTGGTTGCAACCCGCAAAGCCCGATACCCGCGGCGCACCTTGCACATGGACGAAGCTGACAGTCAGGGGACGCGAATTGGACGAGGGATGCGGAATCGTCCGCAAGCCGCCGCCCGGCAAGGTCCAGCGCGCCAGGTCCCAGCTGGTCTGGGCCAGGATGTCGGAGGCGGACGCGGGTTGGAAGCGGCGGTCTTGCCCATCGGCGGCGCGATGGGACGGGCCGGCGCAGGCGGCCAGGGCAACGGCTAGCGCGCATGGCGCCAGGCAGCGCAGGGTAGCGGTAAAGGGCATGGGCGGTCTCCGCACGTAAACACGTCAGCACGTCAGCACGTCAGCACGTCAGCAAGTCGGACCGCGCCACGGCGCGATGCCGGGCGCGGAAAGGCGACATTATCGCGCTGCCAAGGGCTTACGGCGTGGGCGGGTCCTGACGGCGTTCAAATTCCAGCACGTCGCCGCCGCGCAAGTTGAACGTCAGGTGCCGGGGGGCGCCACCGCTGTCCAACGTGAAGGTGTCGATGGCGGTCAGGCCGCGCAGGTAGTCGGCTTCAAGCTTGGCGCGTTCGGGCGGCACACAAGCCATGCGCGTGGTGGCCGGGGCGTCGATAAACAACTTGCCACTTTGCAGCTTGTACGACCCCATATAGCGGTTGCAGCCGGAAAAGCCGTTGACGCGGTACTGCTTGCCTTGCGCCAGGAAGGTCAGCTGCACGGGCTCGCCATTGTCACCGTGGGGGATGTCGCGCTGGGCGCCGCCCGTCTGGGTCCAGCGCACCAGTTCCCAACTTGTCTGGGCCAGGGAATCTGCACTGGTGGCGGCATTGGCCGCGGCGGCGCCTTGCGGGCGCGCGCCTCCGGTGGACCCCGCGCAACCCGCCAATGCCAGGGTCAGCAGGCTCAGGCACAGCAGCCGGCAACGCGAAGACAGAGGGGTAGGCATGAATAGGTCTCCTAAAGGTTTCATAGCCCCGACTGTAACCGGCACAGGCCTGTAACGTCCTGCTCTCTAAACCCTACAGCCGTATCCAAAAGCAGCACGATGGCTCGATTCCATCACGCCGAAGATGCAGGGTGCTGCATCGAATGCCGCATGGCGGCGCCTGTGTCCGACGCGCAGAATCAGTGCAGACCACGCATCTGGCCACCCTGGCAGCACAGGGCAAACAAGCCGATCGCAACGTAACGAACGACGCATGCGTCGGCCGCTTTTGGCCGGCCATAAAAAGATTACCGGGAGACACGGCGATGGGCTTCTTGAGAACTCTACTGGCGCTATCAGTGGTGCTGGACCACCTGGGCGGCGGCTACGCCGATCACCTTGTCGGCGGGCGGCTGGCGGTGCAACTGTTTTATGTGATTTCGGGCTTTCTGATTTCATATGTGCTGACCGCCACGGACAACTACCAGGGCGCCACAGGCAAGTTCTACGCCAATCGTTTCCTGCGCCTGTTCCCCATCTATCTAACGGTGGCGGGCCTGACCCTGCTGGCGCATGTTTTAAGCGGCGGCGCGTTCTTCCGCTTCTATGCAGCCCTGCCCTTCTCGGCCGATCTTTTCCTGGTGCTGTCCAACCTGTTCATCTTCGGACAGGACTGGTTGATGTTCTTCGGCATTGAACATTCGGCGCTGGCATTCACGGGCAGCTTCGCCAATAGCGAAGTGCCGCTCTACCAGGGACTGCTGGTGCCGCAGGCCTGGACGCTCGGTGTCGAAATGAGCTTCTACCTGGTCGCGCCTTTTGTATTGGGATCGCCGCGCAGATTGTTGGCCCTGCTGGCCGCATCGTTGGCGCTGCGCGGCGTCTTGATCGTGACCGGCGTCGGCGTGACGGATCCGTGGACCTATCGGTTCTTTCCCACCGAACTGGCGTTGTTCCTGATCGGTTCGCTATCGCACCAGGTACTGCTGCCGCGTTTCAAGGCCTGGACGCGCCGGTTTCACCGGCTGCCTGAAGCCGGCACCGTGGCGCTGTTCATCTACACGTTGCTGCACTTTTCCATCGGCATCAATCCGACGGTGCGTGATGGGTTGGCGGTGCTGCTGTTTGCCGCGCTGTTGCCGCTGGCATTCCTGTTTCAGTCGCGCCATCGCCTGGACAAGGCCATCGGAGAACTCAGCTACCCGATCTATATCTGTCATTCGCTGGTGATCCTGTTCTTCAGCTGGTTGCTCAACGACGTTGAAATGCACCAGCCCATGTTGTTCTCGGCCTTGGTGATCGCGGGTTGCATCGGGTTTTCGGCGCTATTGAACGGCTTGGTGGCGGACCCCGTGGAACGCTTGCGCAGCCGCCTGCGCCGCAAGCCGCAGCCGGGCGAATTCATGCCCGCGCCGGACCCGCATCGCCGGCCGCAAAGCGCGGTGCCGCCCAGCCCGGCTCAACCCATGGGGCCTATTCGCCGCGTGCCTTGATGTAGGCGGCAAGCACGAGTTCGATCTGCCGCTTTTCCTGCGAGCTCAAGCGTGAATAGGTGGCGTAGGACACCGATTCGAAGGGCCACGCCGGTGGGGCCGGCAGGTCGCCGGGATTGGCGTTGGCCACGGTCGGCTCGGCATAGCCGGAGCTAAGCATCGGCCCTTCTCCGGTACTGAGCCACATCGGGCTGACCCGCAGAGCGCGGGTCAATTTGATCAGCGCATCGCTGGAGGGCTGCTGGCGCTGCCCGCTTTCGTAGTTGCCGATAGCGCTTTGCGACAGGTTGCTTGCGACCGCCAAGTCCTTTTGAGTCCATCCCTGAAGCATTCTTGCGTTGCGCAGACGATGGCTAAACGTGTCCAATCGATCAACCTGAGACATTAATATGAAATTATTTATTTGATTAAAACATCTCAACACTGGCGCCAAATAAACGGATTGCACCCCAATTTCAGGGTTAATCCGTAAATCGCAATATTCGCGTGCTTGCGTGTCGCGTGAGCCGCGGCGGCACGGCTTTATCGAACCGGTCACACCTGCGAAAACCCAAGCCGGCCAGCCACTTACCCTAATAATCCGGCGCGCGCGGAAAGGGTAGTCGCACCGGGGTGCAACCCGCAAGCCCGACGTTAAAGCCGCCCGGGTTTATGAGCAATACCGTATGCAAAATAGAAAATAATGTATCGGTAATACTTAATAACCCGCAGAGGCAAGGGTGCAAAGTCCGAGGCGGCGCAGTGCTTTCCGTTACCGTTCCCTCACGCCACGGTTACCATCGGAAACTACAGAAACGTATCTTCACAAAAAAACACGCCCGTGTTTAAATGAAACACGGGCGTGACTTCAAGGCGGCATAGTCCCCGCCGCCGGTGGCCAGCATCAGACAGGAAGCCGGCCGAAGCCCGTGCCCACATTCAAAAAAACACCGCCAGACGGTCTCGTCATGGCGCGACGCTCCGTGCCGCGCCGGCTCATTGGAAGCATCAATGAATAACACGCTGGATGTCATTTTCCTTGGCAATGACGATGCCAAGCACGCCAGGCTTGTGGATGCCTTGTCTCATCTGGGTTTCTGCGTACGCCGTTGCCATGACCTGATCGACGTCTACGACCGCTATTCCCGCCGCCCCAGTCCGCTGGTCGTGCTGGACGCGCCGCTTTCCGATATCCACAACGCCGCCGTACGCTTGCGCGCGGTTGACCGGGGCCTGGGCATTGTCGCCATCGCCGCCTTTGCCGACGCCGAAAGCCGGATCCGCACGCTGCTGTGCGGTGCGGACGCCTGCCTGCCTCCCGACGTGACGGGGCTGGAATTGGCCGCGGCGTTGCAGGCGCTGGTGCGCCGTGCGGTGGGGCTTGACGGCATGGAAGCCTCGGCGGACACGCACGCCGAAGAACCGGCCCAGGAAACCTGGCGCCTGGCCAACAAGGGGTGGACACTGATCAGCCCCGCCGGCCGCACACTGGGGCTGACCACTGGCGAACGCGATTTTCTGTCGCGGCTGGTGACGGCGCCAGACCGCAAGATCAGCCGTGACGCGTTCTACGCCGACGGGGCCGACGATGCAGACAGCGGCATCACGCGCCGGCGCTTCGTCGACGTCATGATCAGCCGCTTGCGGCGCAAGGCCACGGCCAACCAGATGACATTGCCGATCCGGGCTGTGCACGGCTGGGGCTATATGTTCGCGGCGGATATCGCGCTGGACCCGGACTATCGAGCTTCAGGGGAGGACAGCCGGCAGGACGGGCTGGAAGAATGGGGCCGCGAAACCGAAGACGCCGGCGCGGCAAACTGATCTGGGCGCAAAGCCCATGGCGCGTTCAAATTGAACGGGCGAAAAAAACGCGGCGCTGCCCCCGAGAGGTAAGACGCCGCGCTAAAACAACACGTGAACCCGGAGTCATCAGCCGGCACTGATGCCTTCTACCTGGATCACGCGATTCCAACATTCGTGCCTCATACTGCTCACGCACGGTCCGACCGTGAACTTCTGCGCGGTCTCTAGTCCGCGCACAAGCTGCAACGTGATCAACGCCTGGGTGCTGGCCGGCCCCGACTACTGGCTGACTTCCACCCGTATCAGCGGTTTTCCACTTGGATAGCCGCGTGATGAACGAAGTTTATGACTTGGCACCCGAATCCAGTAATTCTTTGTTGATAGCCTTCTATACCTATTTGATATAGCAGAGCCCTTTGAGTCATCGTCCTAAAATGCGGACTAAAGGACAGGTCCAATGCCGCTAACCTCTGTGTCGCTGATGCGCCTGCACAAGAAAGTGCTGGCGGTGTTTCCCCCCAACTGGTGCCTGGCCATCCTGGTTGCGCTGGACGGCTACGCATTCATGCACCCCGTGTTGCGCGAAGTGCGCGCGCGCGAATATTCGTTCTGGCTGGCGCTGGACAATTGGCATGAAGTGATGCGCGTGGTGGGCCTGTTGGAAATCCCGCGCCTGGTGCTGGGTGTGGGGCTACAGGTGATTGCCATCGGCCTGATCTTGAAGGCGCGCATCGCCTGGGCGTTCTCGCTGGTGCTGCTGATCGGCATCGGCACCTTCGCGATTCTTGGCGATAGCGGCCGCGCGGGGCTGGGCATCTACACGATGGTGCTGGTGATTGCGCTGGTGGTGTATTGGCGCCGCTTTGACCGCGCAAGCGTGACGGCGGGTTCGCTGTTCGCGCTGGTCAGCGTGATGTCCCTGTTGATCTACGCCGTCTTCGGCACCCTCTACCTGGGCGAAGAATTCAACCCGCCGGTCAAGGACGCGGGCACCGCGTTCTACTTTTCCATCGTGTCGATGTCGACCGTGGGCTATGGCGACATCACGCCGCACAGCACCACCGCCAGGCTGTTTACCGCGTCGATTATCATCCTGGGCATTACCGTGTTCGCCACGTCCATCAGCGCCATCGCCGGCCCGGTGATCGGCGGCAACTTGAAACGGCTGGTCAAAGGCAAGTTTTCAACCGCCATGAGAAAAAACCACATCATCATCGCGGGCGCGACGCCGCTGGCGCTTAGCGTCTACGCCGGATTGCGCCGGCGCGGCGACGAGGTCACGGTAATCGTGCCGCCCGGCATGCCGCACGAATACCCCGCCGCCACCGATTTGATCGAAGGCGACCCGTCCAGCGTAGACGTGTTGCACAACGCCGGCGTGACGCGTGCGCGCTATGTGCTGGCGCTGCGCGACGACGACGCCGAAAACGCGTTCATCGTGCTGGCCGCCAAAGAGGCCACGGCGCAGGGTGGCGCCAAGACGGTGGCGCTGGTCAACACCAGCAAGCATCTGGAAAAGATCCGGCGCGTGCATCCGGACCTGGTGTTCTCGGTGCAACTGCTGGGCGCCGAGTTGCTGGCGCGTGCCATCAATGGCGAACCGATGGACGGCCAGGCCATCACCGACTTGTTCTTCGCCAAGGCCGAACCGCAGGCCAAGGCGTCCTGATCGCTACGCCGCCGTCGCGCCCGGCGGTGTAGCTTGCGCCAGCGCGCCCGTCGTCGTGCCACCCGACGATGGCGGCACCGCGCCTGGCGGCGAGTGCTTTGCGTACCAGGGGATGAATTCGGCCGACGGCATCGGCCGCGCAAACAAATAGCCCTGGATGAACGCCACGCCGCGCGCCGTCAGGTAGTCAAACTGAACCTGCGTTTCAACGCCCTCGGCCACCACCGCCAGATTCAGCCGGTGCGACAACGTGATGATCACGTCCAGCACCGGCGCCTCTTCACCGGTCGGCAAAATGGACTGCACAAAGCCCTTGTCGATCTTCAGGTAGTCCACCGGGAACTTCTGCAGGTACGACAGCGAACAATGCCCCGTGCCGAAATCGTCGATCGCCACACGCACGCCCGCCGCCCGCAACGCCTCGATGTTGCGGCGCGCCTGGCCGCTGTCCTGAATCAGGCTGCGCTCGGTAATTTCCAGCACCAGCAGCGGCCGCCGCGCGGCCACGTTGGCCAGAAACGCCTGCATGTCGGGCACCAGCAGGTTGCTGGACAGATGCTCGGGCGCGATGTTCACGCCGATGTGAAAGTCAGGCGGCGTGCGCCACGTTTGCAAATCGCGTTCGATCAGCCGCAGCAGGTGCTGGGTCAAGGCAATGATCATGCCCTCGGCTTCGGCGGCCGCAATGAAGATGTCCGGCCGCACGAACCCCACGCCGGGCCGGTTCCATCGCATCAGCGCTTCCACGCCTTCGCACTGCCCGGTCAGCTGTCCATACACCGGTTGGTAATGCACCTGGAATTCATTGGCCAGCATGGCGCGGCGCAACTGCTCTTTGAATGACAGGCGGTTCAGTTGCAGGCGATACGCCGCAAACGCCAGGCCCGCGCCAATCAACAAGGTGGCGGGCAGGTAGCTCAGCAACAGCTGCTTCCAGGCGTGCATCATGCTTGCCGTGGGCGCCCTCACGTTGATCGCCAACGCGACCCGCCCGTTGTTGCGCGTGATTTCGTCGTACACAGGCTGGATGCCGGCGTCGTCGTCGCTCCAGGAATCGCTGTGTATGGGCGCGCCCTTGCCCACAATCAGTTCAATGCGATAGTCGCCCAAGGTGCCCACGGCGTTCAGCAGGTCCAGCACGTAGCGGCCGTCCAGCGCGACGGCGCCGCTAAAGCCCGGGGCGCCCGGCTTGCCTAGCAGAATTGCCGGGCGGTCCGGCGCCAGCGGCGTGCCCGCCACCGAAAACAGCCAGCGGTCGGGCGTGCCGTCGATGGGCCATTTGCGGAAATCGCCCAATTCGGAATCGACTTCGCCGACGATCGAAGAACAATAAATGTGGCGATCGTTGGCCAGCACCAAGGCGCGGAAATACGGGTTGAGCGTGCCCCAGCGACGCAGTTGCGGCAGCACCTGGGCACAGGGCTGCGGCGTCAGCTCGGCCACCTGATCCAGCACCGGCCACGCCTGCGCAAGCATGTTCTCGATTTGCACGCGCACGATCTGCGCGGCGGCTTCGGCTTCGGTCCTTTGCTGCTTTTTGGCGTGGATCCAGGTCCCCGCCAGGCACAGCAGCGCGGGTAGCACCAACGCCAGCGCCACCGGCAGGTACCGCCAGGACGGCACGCGAACCGTTATTCCCGATGTGGCCACAACTGCCTCGCTGAATAGTCCGTGCAGCCCAAGTGCCGCTTCGACGCATGACACACCATGGCCGAGGTAACGTCAAGTTACTTTGCAGGCACAAAAGCGCGGCGCGCACGGGCTGGCATTGCGGGGGGACGCTGGGCTATTGTTGACCCACGCCGTGCGCTAGGCGCAGCCGCCCTGACCCAGACGGCTTCCAGGACTGATTCGTTGCCCCTTACCACTACGACAAGGACGGATGATGAAGAAACCTACTGCCTCCATGCCCCAGGGAATTGCCGGCGCCAACGCCGCCTATTACCAACGACTGACCCAACTTGCCCAGGAAAGCCAGCAGCGCTGGATGGAACTGGGCCGCCGGCTGGCCGACCAACACACAAACAACACGCTGTCCACGCTAAGCCCGCTGCAACACACCGGCGACTGGCAATCCATTGCACCCGCGCTGGGCGAGATGACGCGCAAGCAATGGCAGGCGCAATTGGAAGCCAGCCAGGCCATCACCCACGCCGCGCTGCAAGAGCAGGCCGCGTTGACGGCCGGGCTGGGCGAAGCCATGAGCGGCTGGTTCAAGCTGGCCACCGGCGGCGGCATCACGCCCGCGCCCTTCCCCATGACGCAGATCTGGACGGCGATGTCGGACCAGATGGCCGCCGCGTGCGCCGCCATGCGCGATGCCAACCAGCCCGGAGATCGCCATGACGGATAAACGCACCGCGCTGGTGACGGGTGGCTCGGGCGGCCTGGGCCGCGCCATCGCGCTGGCGCTGCACGATGCCGGCCACGACGTGATCGCCACCTACCACTCGAACGAAGGCGCCGCGCACGCCTGGGCCGAAGAAGAAGCCTCGCGCGGACGCCGCTTCGCGCTGTACTCCGTGGACGTGGGCGACTACGCGTCATGCCAGACGCTGATGCGCCGGCTGGACCACGACGGGCGCGTTATCGACATCCTGGTCAACAACGCCGGCATCACGCGCGATGCGCGCCTGCGAAAAATGAGCTTGGAATACTGGAACGAGGTCATGCACAGCAACCTGGATTCCATGTTCCACATGACCCAGCCGCTATGTGGCGGCATGGCGGACCGCGGATGGGGCCGCATCGTGAACATTTCGTCCGTCAACGGCAGCAAGGGCGCGTTTGGCCAGACGAACTACGCGGCGTCCAAGGCGGGCATCCACGGCTTCACCAAGGCGCTGGCGCTGGAGCTGGCCGGCAAGGGCGTCACCGTCAACACCGTGTCGCCCGGCTACCTGGACACGCGCATGGTGCAGGCGGTGCCCGAAGATGTGCTGAAGGAAAAGATCCTGCCGCAGATACCGGTCGGCCGCCTGGGCCAACCCGAGGAAGTGGCGGCGCTGGTGGCGTTTCTGTGCGGCCCACACGCAGGATTCATGACCGGGGCCAACGTCGCCATCAACGGCGGCCAGCATATGTACTGAAGTACTGACCGTAGTACTGAAGCCCTGACCGTAACGCCGCCACGCTGGCCGGGACGGCCCTCGTTCCTCACGCAACAGCATCGCGCCCGCCGACGGCTCCGTTGGCGGGCGCGATGCGTTGCGGCATATCGACACGCGGTGCAACCCGGTGGGTAAAACGGTGTTTGAAACAACAGGTAACGGGTTAACCCCATATTGTTGAGACGCGAGCCGCCTCGTATATTTGCATCCACTTGAGCAGGATTGGATGCAATTTTCGTTTTTGGTATCCACATCTGCCCTCGTTTCGCGCCTTGGGTAATGCCCAGGGCCACCACACACCGCCGGCCCTTCGCGCATCAGACGCGAACCCGGCACGCTTCGAGGGGAAACCACCATGCAATTGTTCGTCCGCCCGTTGCTGGGCGCCACCTGCCTGATGTTGTCGCTGGCCGGCGCCGGCGCCCACGCACAGGAAACCGTAAAGATGGGCGCCGTGCTGTCGTTGACCGGCGCCAACGCCACTGTGGGCGAGGACGTGCGCCGCGCCGTGGACCTGGCCGTGGAAAAGGTCAACGCCGACGGCGGCGTGATGGGCAAGAAATTTGCCGTGGTGGTCGAGGATTCGGGCGGCAACCCCACCACTGCGTTGAACGCCGCGCGCAAGCTGGTCAGCGTCGACAAGGTGCCGGTCGTCATCGGCGAATACTCGTCGGGCATTTCCATTCCGCTGGGCCAGTACCTGGTCAAGGAAGGCGTGACGCACATCAACATCGCCAGCACCAGCGTGAAGATCCGCGACCTGGGCGCCACGTCGTTCAACCTGATCGGCCTGGAAGACAAGGGCAACCGCTTTTCCGCCAAGGACACCTGGGATCAGGGCTACCGCAACGTGGCCATCATTGCGCCCAACAACGCCTACGGCCAAGGCGTGGCGCACGGCTACAAGGAAGAGTTCGAAAAGCTGGGCGGCAAGATCGTGACCGAAGTGCTGTACACCGCCGGCCAGTCCACCTACCGCCGCGAATTGCAGCAGATGTCGCGCAGCAACCCGGACGCCTACATCTACACCGCCTACGGCCAGGAATCGGCCGTGATCAACCGCGAGGCCTTTGAACTGGGCCTGCGCAAGACGCCGTGGTACGGCATCTTGCTGAGCATGTGCCTGAGCGACACGCCGGCCGACATCGCGCAAGGCCAGATCGGCATGGAAGTGGGATCGGTGCTGGGCCCCAAGGGCCGCGAATACGCCGAAGCCTTCAAGGCCCGCTACAAGGACGGCTTCAAGACGTCCTACACCGGCTACGCCTATGACGCGGTGCTGTTGACGGCCGCCGCCATGAACCTGGCCAAGTCCACCGCCCCCGCCGACGTGCAGGCCGCCCTGACCCAACTGGGCCAGAAGGGCTATGAAGGCGTCACCGGCTTCATCAAGTTCGACAGCGACCGCCAGCGCGTGGACCCGCCCTACGCCAAGCTCAAATCCGACCAAGGCAAGATCGTCGCACGTTGATGGGCCCGGGCCGGCGGCTGCCACGCAGCCCCGGCCTTGTCTTCAGGCGTTTTCTTTTTTGCTGTCTTACGAGTCAACAAGATGATCCAGATTCTCGTCGACACGCTGCTACGCTGCTCGGACCTGGCGCTGATCGCGCTGGGCCTGAGCATGGTGTATGGGCTGGTCAAATTTCCAAACATCGCGCACGTGCAATACGCCATGCTGGGCGCCTACGCGACCTATGCGTGCAGCGTGCTCGGCCTGCCCCTGCCCCTGGCGCTACCGGCCGCAAGCCTGCTGACCGGGGCGCTGGCGCTGGTGTTTCACCTGCTGGTGTTTCGTCGGTTGCTGCGCGCGGGTCCAGCCATCACCATGATCGGTTCGCTGGCGCTGTCCATGTTGCTGATCGCTTTTTGCCAGGGCGTCGCGGGTTCGTTCCCGCTGATGTTCAAGCTGCCGCTGGCCACGCCAATACGCCTGGGTGACGCCAGCGTCACCGTTATGCAGATTGCCGCCGTATCCACCACGGCGGTACTGCTTGCGGCCTTTGCGCTGCTGCTTTTCACGACGCGCACCGGTCGCGCCATGCGCGCGCTGTCCTGCAACCCTGCCCTGGCCGACGCCAGCGGGTTGAACGCCTCGCGCATTACCTGCCAGGTGGCGTTCGCCAGCGGCGCGCTGGCAGGTCTGGGTGGCGGGCTGTTGGCCCTGTCCACGGGCGCGCACATCAACCTGGGCTCGGATCTGTTGTTGCCGGTGTTCGCCGCCGCCATCCTGGGCGGCCTGGGCAACCCACTGGGCGCGGTCGCTGGCGCATTCCTGATCGCCTTCACCGAAACGCTGGTGACTAACCTGAACTTCGGCTGGCTCTACAACAAGCCGGTGGCCTTCCTGCCGGTGGCGTACATCAGCGCGGCATCGTTCCTGATCCTGTTGCTGGCGCTGCTGTTCAAGCCCTACGGCCTGTTCGATCGCGAGGTGCGCCGTGTTTGATTTCCTGATTTCATCGCTGACCTTCGGCGCGATCTTTGCCTTGATGGCGCTGGGCCTGAACCTGCAAGCCGGCTTGGCGGGCTTGCTGAATTTTGGCCACATCGCGTTCGCGGGCATCGGCGCATACGGCACCGGCATCGCCGTGCATATCGGCTGGCACCCGGGCCTGGGCGCCGCTGCCGGCGTTGCGGTGGCCATGGCGCTGGGCTGGTGCGTTGCACGCTTGGGCAAGCAGCTGGCCGCCGATTATTGGGGCATAGCCACCCTGGCCATCGCCGAGATCATCCGCACCGTCGCCACCAACGAACTGTGGCTGACCAATGGCGCGCAAGGCATCAGCGGTATCCCCGCGTTGTTCGGCGGCCTGGACGGCAAGAGCGGCGCGCTGGCATTCCTGGGCCTGGTGCTGGTGTTGGCGGCCGCCGCCGCCGTGCTGTTGCGCCGTCTGGCCTACAGCCGCTTCGGGCGCGCGCTGCGCGTGATGCGCGAAGAACCCAAGCTGGCGGCCTGCATGGGCTATGACCTGATGCGGCTGAAATCGCGGGCGGTAATGGCCGGCGCGGCAGTGACTGCGCTGGCGGGCTCGCTGTACGCGCACTACATGAGCTTTGTCGGCCCCGATTATCTGCTTGCCTCCGAGACATTCCTGTTGTGGACCATGCTGATGATCGGCGGCATCGGCAACGTATCGGGCGTACTGCTGGGCGTGGTGCTGGTGCAGACCGCCTACACGCTGGTGCCCTTCGCCAAGGACGCGTTCGGCTTCGGCTCCGACGTGGCCGGCGCGCTGCGGTTGGGCTTGATCGGCTTCATTTTGTTGGGATGCCTGTTGTGGCGCAGCGAAGGGCTGCTGCCGGAAAAGATGAGGAAGATGCCATGACCACCCCTTATGCATTGCAAGTCGATTCGGTGGCCAAGGCGTTTGGCGGCAATCGCGTGCTGGAGAAGGTCGGCTTTTCGATCCGACCAGGCGAAATCGTCGGCCTGCTCGGCCCGAACGGATCGGGCAAAAGCACCTTGCTGAACACCATCACCGGCTTTGAATCCATCGACGCCGGCACCGTGCGGTTCGAAGGCCGGCGCATCGACTCCTTGAACGCGCACCGCATCGTGCAGGCCGGCATCGCGCGCACCTTCCAGTTGCCGTCGATGCCACGCAAGATGTCCGTGGCCGAGGTCGCCATGGCGGCTTCGACCGAACATCACGGCGTGTGGGAAAACCTGTTCGGCTCGCGCGCGGCGGGGCTGGCCGAGACACGCGCACGGGCGCGTGCCGGCGCGTTGATGGACCAATTGCTGCTGACGCCGGTGCGCGATTTGTCGGCAGCGGCGATCTCGGGCGGGCAAAAGAAATTGCTGGGCATCGTCTGCGCGCTGATGGCGCAGCCGCGCATGCTGATGCTGGACGAGCCCACGGCCGGCGTGCACCCAAACCTGCGCAGCGACATTGTCCGTGCGTTGCAGCGCCTGAATGATGCAGGTATGACGATTGTGATTGTT
This sequence comes from Achromobacter sp. RT286_PF, assembly GCF_059760425.1. Lineage (NCBI taxonomy): Bacteria > Pseudomonadati > Pseudomonadota > Betaproteobacteria > Burkholderiales > Alcaligenaceae > Achromobacter > Achromobacter sp. RT286_PF. The sequence continues at coordinate 114,051 of NZ_JCBAMR010000007.1, read as the reverse complement.
GAGCACGACATGCATTTCATCCGCGAAGTCTGCCATCGCTGCATCGTGCTGGACCGTGGCCACATCGTGGCCGATTGCCGGCCGGATGAACTGGCGTCCAATGAACGGGTGTTGCAGGCGTATCTGGGCGGCGCGGCGGCCAAGCCCGCCGGCGGCGCCACGGCCACGCCGGTACTGCGCATGGGAGCTGCCTGATGAGCGAAAAAATGATCGACGTGCAAAACGTTGTTGCCGGCTACACCCGCGACGTGGACATTCTGCGCGGCTTGTCGCTGCATGCAGGCCAATCTGAAATCGTGACGCTGCTGGGACCCAACGGTTGCGGCAAATCGACCTTGCTGAAAACCATCGCCGGCTACCTCAAGCCGCGCGAAGGCCAGGTCATGCTGAAAGGCAAAGACATCTCGCGCTTTCCCGTGCACGAGAAAATTCTGCGTCACGGCCTGGGCTTCGTACCGCAAACCGAGAACGTGTTCACGGCGTTGTCGGTGCGCGAAAACCTGCTGGTGGGCGGCAATGCGCTGGACAAGGCGCAGTGCCTGGCGCGCGTGCGCACCTTGTGCGAACACTACCCCGTGCTGCAACGCAAGCTGGATGCGCCCGCCGCGTCGTTATCCGGCGGCGAACGGCAAATTTTGGCGCTGGCGCGCGCGCTGATGCCTTCGCCGGGCCTGTTGCTGCTGGACGAGCCATCGGCCGGGCTGTCACCCAAGACGCTGGGCGAAGTGTTCGAAGCCATCCAGCGCATCCGCGCCAAGGAAGGCGTGACGATACTGATGGTGGAGCAAAACGCCATGGAAGCGCTGCGCATTTCCGACCGCGCGTACGTGCTGTCGATGGGCACGGTGGCCATCACCGGGCAGGCCGAGGCGTTGATGAACGACGCAAAGGTGCGCGAACTGTACCTGGGCGGCCGCGCGGCGTAGGCCCGTTCAGCCGTCTTCGCGCATGCGGTGCATGGCGACCAGGTTTTTCTTGGTTTCGATGATGTGCGCTTCCACCAGGCGCGCGGCCAACGCGCCGTCCTGCGCACGACAGGCTTCCAGGATGCGGTAGTGATCCGCCTGCGGCCCTTCCTTGCCGGTCGCCTGCGACATCATCTCGTGCGTGTAGCGGTCCGTGTTCAGGCCGTATTCCTCGATCAGCCGACGCAGCCGCGTGTTGTTTGCCGGCGCGCAAAGCGCCAGGTGAAAACGGCGGTTCAGCTCGGCCCATTCCGACACCGAATCGGCCTCGTCGTAGGCCTTCAGGATGGCTTCCAAGGCGTCCAGGTCAGCCCGCGCCATGTTGGGCACGGCCGCGCGCACCGCGTAGCCTTCCAGCGCGATGCGGATGTCCAGCAGCTCACAGATCTGGTCCACGTCCATGCGGATGACGACCGCGCCCCGGTTCAGGTGATACGCCACCAGCCCTTCGGTTTCCAGCTGGCGCAACGCTTCGCGCACCGGAATGCGGCTGGCCTGAAAGCGCGTGGCCAGGGCGTCCTGCTTTAGCGGCGTGCCCGCGGGCAAGGCGCCCGTCAGGATCTCATAGCGCAACTGGTCGCGGATGCGGTGCGGCAAGGCCTGGGCTTTACTGGACGTGCCCTTCGTTTTGGTGATGCTCATGACTCTCGGGTATCTATGGGGCGAAGGACGGCGGCCTGCGGCAAACGTCGATGAAAGTGGATCCAACGGCGGGCTCCCATCGTAGCCGAACGAACCGGGATCGGGAACCGCCGCCGTCCACGCAGGGCATGGCAAGTGTCTGCGCCGTTTTTCAGGGACACCATCATGACGCGGGCCTGATCCGGGTACAGCGCCAGAGCCGGTGCCCCGCCTGGCTTTACGCGTCCGTCCGCCCAAACTGATCCGCTTTTTTATTCCATTTCTGAATCTGTACTGCATCGCGCTGCGGATCTACCGTTCGACAGGTAGGACACCCGTTTATCAGGAAGACCGCTATGCATGGCGACGCGCTATTGCTTGCCCGAATACAGTTTGGGTTCACCATTTCATTTCACATCGTTTTTCCCGCCATCACGATCGGCCTGGCCAGCTATCTGGCGGTGCTGGAAGGCTTCTGGCTGCGCACGGGCAAAACCGTCTATCGCGACCTGTATCACTTCTGGACCAAGATCTTTGCCGTCAACTTCGGCATGGGCGTGGTGTCCGGCCTGGTGATGGCGTACCAGTTCGGCACCAACTGGAGTTTTTTCTCGGACTTCGCAGGCAGCGTGACGGGGCCGCTGCTGGCGTACGAAGTGCTGACCGCCTTTTTCCTGGAAGCCGGCTTCCTGGGCGTGATGCTGTTCGGCTGGACGCGCGTCGGCCCGGGCCTGCACTTTTTCTCGACCATCATGGTGGCGCTGGGCACGCTGGTGTCGGCGACCTGGATTTTGGCGTCAAACAGCTGGATGCAGACGCCGGCCGGCTACGAGATCCTGGACGGGCGCGTCGTGCCCATCGACTGGCTGGCAGTGATCTTCAACCCCTCGTTTCCGTATCGCCTGGCGCACATGGGCATCGCCGCCTTCCTGGCCACCGCGTTGATGGTGGGCGCGTCCGGCGCGTGGCACTTGCTGCGCGGCGACCGCAGCCCCGCCGTGAAGAAGATGTTCGCCATGGCCATGGGCATGCTGCTGCTGGTGGCGCCGCTGCAAGCGGTGGTGGGCGACTTTCATGGCCTCAATACCCTGAAGCACCAACCCGCGAAGATCGCCGCCATTGAAGGTCATTGGGACAACGAACCCGGCGTGGGCGTGCCGCTGACGCTGTTCGGCATTCCCGACATGGCGCGCGAAGAAACGCGCTTTGCGCTGAACGTGCCGCGCTTGGGCAGCCTGATCCTGACGCATAGCTGGGACGGCCAGTTCCCGGGGCTGAAGTCCTATCCGCCCGAAGACCGCCCTAATGCCACCGTGGTGTTCTGGTCGTTTCGCATCATGGCCGGGCTGGGCATGCTGATGATTCTGCTGGCCGGCTGGGCGCTGTGGACGCGCTGGCGCGGGCGGCTGTACGAGTCGCGCGCGCTGCAACGCTTTGCGCTGTGGATGGGGCCGTCCGGCATTGTCGCCATGCTGGCCGGCTGGTACGTCACCGAGATAGGCCGTCAACCCTGGATCGTCTACGGCGTGATGCGTACGGCCGAGGCGGCCACGCCGCATGGCGTTGGCGAACTGACGTTGACACTGGCCCTGTTCGTGGCGGTCTACCTGCTGGTGTTCGGCGCGGGCGTGTCGTACATGCTGCGCCTGATTCGCATGGGCCCCAGCCCCGCGCCCGGCCACGCGCCACTGTCGGGTGGCCCGGGTGAAGCGCGCCAGCCGTCACGCCCGCTGTCCGCCGCGTCCACGCTGGCGGGGGTGGAACCCGCGCCGCACAACCGTTCTGGAGTCTGACGCCATGGGCATCGACCTTGCATTGATATGGGCCGTCATCATTCTGTTCGGCGTGATGATGTACGTGGTGATGGACGGCTTCGACCTGGGCATCGGCATTCTGTTTCCGCTGATCCGCAACCGCGATGAACGCGACGTCATGGTCAACACCGTGGCTCCCGTGTGGGACGGCAACGAGACCTGGCTGGTGCTGGGCGGGGCGGGGCTGATGGCGGCGTTTCCGTTGGCGTATGCGGTGATCCTCAGCGCGCTGCACCTGCCGCTGGTGTTCATGCTGCTGGGCCTGGTGTTTCGCGGCGTGGCGTTCGAATTCCGCTTCAAGGCCGACGAACATCATCGCCGTTATTGGGACCTGGCCTTTGTCTTTGGCTCGGTCACCGCCACGTTCTTCCAGGGCGTGACGCTGGGCGCCTACATTGAAGGTATTACGGTGGTGGGGCGCGCCTTTCACGGCGGCGCGTGGGACTGGATCAGCCCGTTCTCGCTGTTCACCGGCGTGGGGCTGGTGGTGGGTTATGCCTTGCTGGGCTGCACCTGGCTGATCATGAAAACCGAAGGCCGGCTGCATCGCCACATGTGCGATATCGCCCGGCCGCTGACGTTGACGCTGCTGGCCGTGATCACGGTGCTTAGCGTGTGGACGCCGCTGGCGCAGCCGCAGATTGCGCAGCGCTGGTTCAGCCTGCCCAATATGTTCTGGTTTTTTCCGGTGCCGGTGCTGGTGGCCGCCGCCGGCTTCGAGCTGATCCGGCGCGTGCGCGCCACGCCCGCCGCCGGGCCGTTCATGCTGTCGCTGGCCCTGGTGTTCCTGGCCTACACGGGCCTGGGCATCAGCATCTGGCCCGCCATCATTCCGCCTGACGTCTCCATCTGGACGGCCTCCGCGCCGCCGCAAAGCCAGGGCTTCGCGCTGGTCGGCGCGCTGCTGATCATTCCGATTATCCTGGCCTACACGGCGTGGTCGTACTACGTGTTTCGCGGCAAGGTTCGCACCGGCGAGGAGTTCCATTGATGCGTGTCTGGACAACATCTGCTTGGCCGCGCCGCCTGCTGTGGCTTGCGCTGCTGTGGGCCGCCAGCGTCGCCACCTTGGGCGTGGCGGCCTACGCGCTGCGGCTTCTGATGCGCGCCATCGGCATGTCGACATGACGGCGCACCGTCACACCCGCGTACCGCAACCCCCCTCTTTTTCCCTTTTTGAAACGACACCGCCATGAAGCGCTATGAACGGTTGACCGAAGACATCACCGCCTCCATCAGTTCCGGCTTGCTGCAAGTCGGCGACCGCCTGCCATCGGTGCGGCAGACCAGCACCAGCCGGGGCGTCAGCCCATCAACGGTGTTCAAGGCCTATTACCTGCTGGAAGCGCGGGGCCTGATCCGCGCGCGCGATCGGTCCGGCTACTACGTGCTGCGCGCCCCGCACGCCGCGCTACCGGAACCCGACGCCCTGTCCAGCGCCACCGCCGGGCGTCACCCGGTGGACGTCAGCGACAACGTGCTGCAAGTGCTTAACGCCACGCTGCGCCGCGACATGGTGCCGTTTGGCTCGGCCTTTCCCAGCCCATCGCTGCTGCCCTACGCGCGGCTGGGCAAGTTCATGGCGTCGGCGGCGCAGCGGCTGGATCCGTGGGGTTCCATTGACGACCTCAGCCCGGGCGACGCGGCGCTGCGCCGCGCCATTGCATTGCGCTATCTGGCCGATGGCCTGTCGGTGCCGGTGGACGACATCATCATCACCAACGGCGCGCTGGACGCGCTGAACCTCAGCCTGGCGGCGGTGACCCAGCCGGGCGATGCGGTCATCGTCGAATCCCCCACCTTCTATGCCGCGCTGCAATCGTTGGAGCGCAACCAGCTGCACGCCATCGAAGTGGCCACGCACCCGCGTGAAGGCATCGACCTGCAAGCGCTGGAACGCGCCATCGTGCAGCACCGTCCGCGCGCCTGCTGGCTGATGACCACGTTTCAGAATCCGTTGGGCAGCCTGATGCCCGACAGCAAGAAAGAAGCGCTGGTCAAGCTGCTGACGCGCCACGGCGTGGCGCTGATTGAAGACGACGTTTACGGCGAGCTGTACTTTGGCGAACACCGGCCGCGCCCGGCCAAGGCGTTCGACAAGGAGGGCATCGTGATGCATTGCTCGTCGTTCTCGAAGACGCTGGCGCCGGGTTATCGCGTGGGCTGGGTGGCGGGGGGACGCTACACCCGGCAGATCATGCGCAACAAGCTGACCACCAGCCTGGCCACCGCCGCGCCCACCCAGGCCGCCATCGCCGCCTATCTGGAAAAAGGCGGCTACGACCGCCACCTGCGCCAGTTCCGGCAGGCGCTGGCATTGCAGCAGGGCGAACTATTGCAGGCCGTGGCGCGCTACTTTCCCAAAGGCACGCGCGCCACGCGCCCGGCCGGCGGCTACTTCGTGTGGGTAGAGCTGCCCGAGCATATCGACACGCTGAAGGTGCATCGGGCGGCATTGGATCACGGCATCAGCATTGCACCAGGCCCGTTGTTTTCGTCATCGGGCGCGTTCGGAAATTTCATGCGTCTTAACCACGGGCACCCCTGGAGCGTCGACATGGAACAAGGCATGGTGACGTTGGGCAAGCTGATGGCTGGAGGGTAATGCGGCGTGCCGGTTGAGAACGACCGGCAGGCGCTCAGCGCCGCGTGTCGGCGCCCGCGCGCGCGGCTTCCACGCCCTGCATCAGGCTGGCTGCATCGTGACGCAAAGGCATCACCACCCGGCCTTGGCGGTCGATAGCGCCCCATTGGCCGCCTGCCATGTAGTAGTGCTCGCCCCCAGCGGCAGGCACCTTGCGGCAGCCCTGGCACACCACGGCCAGCCCGCCTTCAAAACGGTCGACCCAATCGTAAGGCGTCGTGATGACGCGATTGAGTTGGGCGTCGTAATACGCCATGCCGCCAGACCACGGCCCGCGTGTCAGCCCGTCTTCAAAGTCGTCGGCGAAATTGTCGTACGTGACCACGGCCACGGACTTGCCGTCGGGCCGTACCCATCGCCATGACCCGTGCGTGTATGCCGGCGACAAGCCGTCCGCGTTGAAATCCATGCGCCCCAGCGCCTGGGCAGCGAAGGTCAGCGTGTCGCCGTCAACGCGCGCGCAATGGTCTTCGGATTCCAGCGAGCCGCCCTCGTGCTTGGCGGCGTACAGGCATTGCAGGGGATAGGACGAAACGGGGTTGGCGGCAGGGGCGGCGGGCGCGGCAGCCAGCAGGGCAAGCAACAGGGTCGTCAACATGGCGGCGATCCTAGCATGCTGGCCGGGGCCCGCAAGCCCCGGCGTATGGCGCCCCGGGAAGGCAAGGCTGTGATTCGCGGGTGCGACCGGCGGCCCGGCGGCCGCCATTCGCCCCCTGTGCATCAATTCGCCGTCGCGCCCGAATCCTTCACCGCTTTCGCCCAGGACGCGATCTCGCTCTGGATGAACGTGCCGAACGCGGCGGTGTTCAGGGTGGACGCGGCCGCGCCTTCTTCCATCAGGCGCTGCTTGACCGCGGGCGCGGCCAGCGCACCGCTTAACGCCGCATTGAGCTTGTTGACCACCTCGGGCGGCGTGCCGGCCGGCGCAACCACGCCGTGCCACGACACCGCCTGGAAGCCGGGCAGGCCGGACTCGGCCATCGTCGGCACGTCGGGCATGGCCGGCGAACGCTCGGGCGAGGTCACCGCCAGCGCGCGCAGCGTGCCTGCCTTCACGTGCGGCAACACGCCCGGAATGGTGGTGAACATGAAGTCGATCTGACCGCCGATCAAATCCGTGATGGCCGGGCTGCCACCCTTGTACGGCACGTGCGTGAATTGCAGCTTGGCCGCGCTCTTGAACATCTCGCCTGCCAGATGGCCAGGCGTGCCGGCGCCCGCCGAGCCCATGTTCGTCTTGTCGCCCTGCCCGCGCAGGTAGGCGATCAATTCCTGCACGCTGGCCGCCTTGACGTTGGGCCCGATGACCAGCACGTTGGGCACCGTGGCCAACAGCGTGACGGGTGTGAAGTCCTTCACCGCGTCATACGAAATGCGCGAGTACAACGACGGGTTGATGCCATGCGTGCTGGCGGTAGCCAGCAGCAGCGTGTAGCCGTCCGGCGCGGACGAGGCCACCTGCTTGGCCGCGATGGTGCCGTTGGCGCCGCCCTTGTTGTCGATGACGATGGTCTGGCCCAGCGTCTTGGCCGCTTCCGCCGCAACCGTGCGCGCCAGGATGTCGGACGTGCCCCCGGCGGAATGCGGCACCACCAGCGTGATGGGCTTGGTCGGGAAGGATTGCGAGTGCGCCACCGGCAACGCCGGCAGCAAACAGGCGGCCAGCGCAACGCGCGCCAGCAGTCGGGTTTGGATCATTGAAGTCTCCTCGTATGTCATCGGATGCGGCGCCCTCGCCGGGGCGCCGTCATGCCCGCGTGGCGCGGGTGGGGTCGGGTCAGATCAATCGGAATCCAGTTGCAGCTTGTTCGGCTGGCGCTTTTCGATAGACCACTTCAGCAGCGCCGCCGAACGGTAGATACCGTGCGCGAACTTGCCGTAGGGCAGCGTCAGGAACAGGGCCATCACCACGCCCAGGTGTATGGCCAACAACAGCGCCATCGCGCCGCCATCGCGCCCGGCAAGCAAGGCCAGCCCCGTGGCGCTGGTCAGGAACAGCAGCACGATGAAGCCGCGATCCATCGGCTTCTGTGCCGCGTCGCCCTGTTGCGGATGGCGCTTGATGTTCAACCACAGCAAACCGGCCGGCCCGATCAGCAAGCCGATGCCCCCGGCCGTACCCAGCAACACCGGCGCGCTCAGCAACGGATACGGCGCCTGCTGATTCAGCAGATAGTGGTACAGCGTGGCCACGCAGGTGGCGGCAAAACACAGCATGAAGCCGTAAAAGGTGAAGTGATGAAAACGTCGGCGCCACAAGGTGAACGCATCGTCGGCGTTGTTGCAGCCCTTGCCGTGGCCGCCGTCCAGATAACGCAGGCGCAGCGCGTCGTGCGCGGCCTCGGCCACCGCCGCGCCGGATGCCGCCCCCGGGCTGACGTTGCGCCAGAAGCGCGTGACGCCCACGCCCAAGGCCAGCATCGAAAAACCAAACACCACGCCAAACATCAGCGCCAGCGTGTTGTGCGGGAACACGGCGTAGAAATTGCCGGCCATGGGTTCATGGAACAGGCCGCCCGCCATCAACACGGCCAGCACCAGGAACAGCGCCAAGCCGGCGGCAGTGGCCAGCGACAAGGCCAGGCCGTTGCGCTTGTACAGCGAGCCCAGCGCGGCCGGCCAGGCGTAGTCGGTGTAGGTCTGCACCCGCACCTTGGCCATGGCCTGCGGCACGTTCACCGCGAATTCATGCGGCGGCGCGTACTGGCACGCGTGCAGACAGGCGCCGCAGTTGTGGCAGAGGTTGGCCAGGTAGTTCAGGTCGGCCTTGCCTAATTCCAGGCGGCGCGTCATGGCGGGAAACACCGCGCAAAAGCCTTCGCAATAGCGGCAGGCGTTGCAGATCTGCATGACGCGCGCCACCTCGGTTTCGTCTTCGGTCAACGCGTCCGCTTGCGGCTTGGCGTTCTTGCCGCGCCACTGGACGGGGTGTTCGACCATGGCGGCGGGCATCGCGGGTTGCTCGGCCACGGCGGGGCTGCCGGGCGTCGAAGCATGCGGGGTGGAAAACGACTGGGCCTCGCGGGCCAGGGCTTCAAGCTGCTTCATGTCGTGCTCTTTGCAAGGGTCTGGGCGCGCGCGGCGGCGGCGGCCCGGGTGCCGGCAATGCGGCCGAACGCCGTGCCGATGGACATGCCCACGCCGGCCGTATAGCCCTTGCCCAGCACGTTTCCGGCCATCATTTCGCCGGCCACGAACAGGTTGTCGCTGGGAACGTCGTTAAAGCGCACGGCGGCGGTGTCGTCCACCTTCAAGCCCAGATAGGTGAAGGTGATGCCGGGGCGCAGCGCGTAGCCGTAGAACGGCGCGGTGTCGATGGGCCGTGCCCAATGCGTCTTGGCGGGCGCGATGCCTTCTGTGTGGCAGTCGTCCAGCGCCGTGTGGTCAAAGGTACCGACACGGCACGCGGCGTTGTAGTCGCGCAAGGTCTGTGCAAAGGTGGCCGGGTCCAGCCCTAGCTTGTCGGCCAGTTCGGGCAGCGTGTCCGCCTTCACGCCCGGAAACACGGGCGGCATGAAGCGGCCGATGGCCTTGGCGTCGATGATGGAATAGGCGATCTGCCCGGGCTGCATGGCGGTCAGCCGGCCCCAGATGGCATAGCGCTTGGGCCAGAAGTCTTCGCCTTCGTCGTAAAAGCGCACGGCGTCGCGGTTGACCACCACGCCCAGCGACACGCAGTCGATGCGCGTACAGATGCCGCCGTCGTACAGCGGCGCGCGCGCGTCGATTGCCACGCAGTGCGATTGCGAGGGGTCGCCGATGCCGTCCGCCCCCGCGTCCAGCATGAATTTCAGCAGCACGCCCATGTTGAAGCGCGTGCCACGGATCAGGAAATTGTCGGCCGGCCATTCGCCGCGTTCGTTCTGGCCCCAGGCCTCGCGCAGCCATTCGCGGTTGGACTCGAAGCCACCCGCCGCCAGCACACAGGCGCGCGCCTCGATGCGTTCGTCGCCGATGCGGGCGGCCTTGAAACGGCCGTCTTCCAGCTCCAGCGCATCGACCGGCGCGTTGTAGCGGATCTGCACGCCCAGCGCTTCGGCACTGCGGTAATACGCGTTCACCAGCGCTTTGCCGCCACCCATGAAAAAGGCGTTGGTGCGCGCCACATGCAGCGCGCCCGACAGCGGCGGCTGAAAGTTCACGCCATGGCGGCGCATCCAGTCGCGGCACGTGGATGATTCGCGGATGACCAGGCGCGCCAGATGTTCGTTGGTCTGTCCGCCAGTGACTTTCAGCAGGTCTTGCCAGTATTCCTCTTCGGGATAGGCGTCGATCAACACGTCTTGCGGCGCATCGTGCATGCAGCGCAAATTGCGCGTGTGCTGCGAATTGCCGCCGCGCCATTCGCGCGGCGCGGCTTCCAGCAGCAACACGCTGGCGCCGGCCTCGCGCGCCATCAGGGCCGCGCACAGCGCCGCGTTGCCCCCTCCCACCACCAAGACGTCCACCATGCCATCGTCCCCAATTCAATGGGCTGACTGTACTGACGGGGCGGCGTCCGCGATATCAGGCGGGCGTCAACGGGTCTTCACGAATCGTGAAGGGCTACGACGGCCCATTTGCCCTGTTGCGCCAGCGTGCGCGAGACGTCGGCCAGCACCAGGCGCGCGGCCAGCGCGGCGGGCGACAGTTCGTCGTCGGACAGACTGACCAGCAGATTGGGACGGAACAAGTGGGCGTCGTCGATGCGGGCCATGTGCAACTGCCCGGGCGCAATACGCGCGGTGGCGGAGCTGGGCTGGATGGTGGCGGCGCTGCCCAGCTGCACCACGTCCATCAACAGCGACAAGCCATCGACCTCGGCCACCACGCGCGGCGTCTGGCCCAGTTGCAGGAAGGCGTTGTTGACCAGCGCGCGCAAGCCATGGCGGCCGCTGGGCAGCACCAAGGGCAGATGCGCGATGTCGGCCAGCCGCGTCGTGTCGCCGCCCGGCACCCCGGGCATGTCGCGACGCGCGCACAGGAACAGCGGCTCGTCCAGCAGCGGCATGATGCTCCAACGGCGCGCGGATTCGGCCTGGAACACGATGGCCAGGTCCAGTAACCGGCCGTTGAGCATGTCGGCCAGGTGGCCCGACAGCGCCTCGACCAGATGCAGCCGGATGTCCGGGTAGCGTTCGTTCATGGCTTGCAGGAACGGCGCGCCCAAAATGGCGGCGGTGGTTGATGACAGGCCCACGCTGACGTGGCCGGCCAGCCGCGCCTGTTGCGCGGCCTGCACGGCGTCATCCGCGTGGCGCAAGGCCAGCTGCGCCTGCCGAAAAAACGCCAGCCCGGCATCGGTCGGCACCACGCCGCTGGCGCTGCGCTGCAACAGCCGCGTCGACAGCTCGCCCTCCAACCGGCTGATCTGCTGGCTGAGGGCCGACGTGACCATGCCGATGGACATCGCCGCGCGGCCGATGCTGCCGGCCTCGACCACGCGCACGAAGTAACGCAGCTGGCGCAGTTCCATGCCTAGCTCGGAATGGTCAGGCCCCGCACCACGGCCGGGCGCGCGACAAACGTTTCTAGCACGCGGGCCACGTTCGCAAACTGCGGGAAGCCGACCAGCTCGCCCGCTTCGTAGAAGCCGACCAGGTTGCGTACCCACGGGAAGATGGCGATGTCGGCAATGGTGTATTCGTCACCCATGACCCAGTCGCGGCCTTCCAGGCGCTGGTCCAGCACGCCCAGAAGGCGCTTGGCCTCGGCCACGTAGCGGTCGCGCGGGCGCTTGTCTTCGTAGTCCTTGCCGGCGAATTTATGGAAGAACCCCAGCTGGCCGAACATGGGGCCGATGCCGCCCATCTGGAACATCAGCCATTGCAGCGTCTCGTAGCGTTCGGCCGTGTCCGTCGGAATGAACTGGCCGGTCTTGCTGGCCAGGTAGATCAAGATGGCGCCCGACTCGAACAGCGCCAGCGGCTTGCCGCCCGGGCCGTTGGGATCAAGGATGGCCGGGATCTTGTTATTGGGGCTAAGGGACAGGAATTCCGGAGAAAACTGGTCTTGCTTGTCGAAAGCCACCCGATGGGGCTCGTAGGGCAGGCCGATTTCCTCCAGCAGGATCGACACCTTCACGCCGTTGGGCGTGGGCAGCGAATACAGCTGGATGCGGTCGGGATGCTGGGCGGGCCACTTCTTGGTGATGGCGAACGAGTCTAGGGAGGTCATGCGGGGTTTCTCCAGAGGAGGCGGACATCGGGTTGGGGAATTGCGCCGACAATCCTAGCGCATACGAGCAGAAATCCGGCTGAAAATTACCGGCGGGCGGGGTGGCGCGCCTGCCTGCCGGGGCGGGGCCTGCGGCTAGCGCGCCCAGAGCCTGGACACGCGCAGCAAGGCCCAACGCACCGCCGTCGTCGCCAGGGCAATGGGCAGCACCAAGGGCCATTGCGCTAGAAACAGTTCACGCGTGGCCTCGCCCCACGCCCAGGTGTTGCCGAACACGATGGGCGCGGGCGGCGCCAGGTAAAGCGCCAGCAGCGCCGCCGCAAACGTCGCCGAAAGCCCCGCGATCGCGCGGCCCGCCACGGTCAGGCGGGCACCGGCCAGGCGCTCGGCAAGGGCCAACAGCAGCAGCCCGGCCAGCCCCGCCAGCACGGCGTCGGCGTAGAAATCGCGAGGTCCGTAGAGGTAAGGCGCGTCGGGCACCGCCCAGCCGTAGGCGCCCGTGGTCAACAGCGACGTCAGGCAAGCGCCAAAGAGCGCGGCGGCGCCGGCCAACAGCAGGAAATCGCAGAATCGGGGTAGAAGTTTGAGCATGAAAGCCGGGGTCGGATCGGTGGAAAAACGGCGAACGGGCGCAGCATGCCACAGGTGGTGGCGGATGCGGCGGCGCGGGGATGAGGACGTGGCGTGGCGGGTCGGTCGCGTCGGTCGGGTCGGCTAAGCGGTGGGACGGTCGGCGGCGACATCTGCAACTGCGCTACATTGATCGGCGTTCCGCCTTCGCCACGTCCCATCCATGCGCGCGCCCCGCTTGCTGTTGACCTTGTTGCTGGCCACCGCCCTGCCCTGGCCGGGCATGGCCGTTTCGTACGCCGCCCCGATAGCCACCGCCTCGACGTTTCCGGCAGCCGTGCTGGCCGATCAGCGCTACGGCCCCGACCCCGCCCAGATCGCCGATGTCTATCTGCCCGATGCATCGACACAGCACGGCCGACCCGCCCCCGTGCTGGTCGTGGTGCATGGCGGCTCATGGAAAGGTGGCGACAAGGCCACGCCCGACGTCGTGCAGGACAAGCTGGCCTACTGGTTGCCCCGGGGCTACGCCGTGGTCTCGGTCAACACGCGGCTGATGCCGCAAGCCCGCCCGGCCGCGCAAGCCGAAGACCTGGGGCGGGCCATCGCGTGGATCGGCCAGCAGGCCGCCCGCTGGCAGGCCGACCCGGACAACCTGTTCGTCATGGGCCATTCATCAGGCGGCCACCTGTTGACCTTGCTGGCCGCCGACGCCGCGATGCGCCAGCGCACGGGCGCCCCCTTGTGGCGGGCCAGCATCATCCTGGACGGGGCGGGCTTCGATCTGCTGGACGTCATGCCGCGCCCGCACGCCCCGTTTTACGACGAGGCCTTCGGCGCGGACCCCGCCGAATGGGCGCAGGCCTCGCCCGCCGCGCAACTGACCGGGCCACAGCCGCCCGCGCTGTTCGTCTGTTCCACATTGCGGCCCGACCCATGTCGACGCGCGCAGCGCTACGCCGACCTGTTGACGGCACAAGGCGGCCAAGCCGCGCTGTTCGGCGTTGCCCGCAACCACGCGCAGGTTAACGCCGACGTTGGTGCCGACAACGAGGCCACCCGCGCAATCAACGCCTTCATCACCGCACGACTACAGCGGTAGAAGCAGTCAGCGCGATAGGACGCAGGCGGAACCGTCCGGCTGCGATCGGTGGCGATCAAAAACGGTCGCCAGCAATAGGGACCGACAAGCAACAGGCCGCGCGTTCGTGACACAATCTGGCCCGCCTCAATGACGGGCGGGCCGCCCTCGTGCCCGCCACCTCCATGCCCCAGTTCACCCTGCACCGCCTGACCTCGCTGATCCTGACCGCCGCCGGCCTGCTGGCCTTGCCGGGCGCTCACGCCGAACCCGCGACGGTGGGCGATATCCCGCCCCCTATGGCGCCCCCTATGGCGACCGCCGAGACGCCCGCCGTGCTGCCCCCTGTGCTGCCCCCTGTGCTGCCCCCTGTGCTGCCCAGCGATTCTCAAGCTGCCACACCCGCCGCGCCTTCCGCTGCCGCCCTCACCGAGCCCCCGCCCGGCATGCCCCAGTACGGCCGGGGCACCCATGGCCAGACCCTGACCCTGACACTGCTGAGCGACCACCACAGTGCGCTCGCGCCGCACACGCCGTATCGCCTGTTCCTGACGGGCAAGAAAGAGTTCATTGAAGACACGCCCAGCCAGGACGGCATCCTGCACGGCGTCACCGACGACCAGGGCCGTACCGCCTGGGTCTGGACCGACAAGCCGCACGACCCCGACGACTTCACGCTGATCCGACGCGTTGGCGACGGCGCGTGGGGCCACTTCTTCCAGCTGCATTCCAGCAGCAGCACCAAAGAACCGGTACCCGCGTGGCCCTACATCCTGACCATGCGCCAGCGCTGGGGCGAGCAATGGGTAGACCTGGGCTACACCACGCGCCAAGGCGCCACGGCCTACTTCAGCCACGACACGCCGGCCATGCCCATATCCTTGTCCATCGAGTCGCCCGTCACCGACAACCACGCCTGCTTCGACGAACTGGACGCCATCAACCGCAAGTTCAGCCAGGGCGACGTCGACGGCGCGCATGCCCTGATCGGCGCGATGCACTGCGCCGCCACCCCGCAACAACAGTTGAACCTGGCGCAATTGCTGTTGATGGTCGGTCGGCAGGACGATGCCCGCCACTGGCTGATGCGGGCACGCGAATGGCGGTTTCCGCAATCCCTGAAACCCGTCGACACCGATTTGCTAAGCGACCGGCTGGACGTAGAGCGGCTGCTGGGCATGCCCGACCTGGCGCTGGCCGATGCCCAAACGCTGCAACAGCGTCAATCCAGGCTCGCCCGCGCAGGGCGCGCGAGCGACACGGACTGGGCCAACAACATCGCTTATTTTCTGGCGGACTTTCCGGATTACCTGCCCCAAGCCGAAGCCCAGGCGCGGCAATCGATCCGCGAAATGGGGCCGAACGCGTTCAACCAGGGCACCCTGGGCTGGATCCTGAGCCTGCAAGGCCACAGCGAAGAAGGGCTGCGCCTGCTGCATGTGGCGTATCGGGAGCTGTCCCGCAATGAAGAGCTGGTGGCCGACTATGGCCTGGCGCTATGGCAACACGACCGCCCTGAGCAGGCGGTGCGCCTGTGGGACGAGGCGCAGGCGCAATGCGTCTGGGGCCGGCGCCTGCACGACGCCATGCGCCAGGCGCAGTACCCGCACCCCTATTTCCAGCCGGCGGACTCCGACGCAGTCAAGGCGTATCGCCAACGTTGCGACGCGCCTCGGACCAAACGCACACACCGGCAACCGGTCGCCGCCCTATAATTTCTTCTCGCCTTGCCCCGGGGCAGCCGCAGGAGACCACCATGAAATCGACGTTGATTGCCTTGCTGACCACGCTTGCCATCTCTGTCTTGGTAAGCGCTTGCACCAACAGCCCCGGCGGCCCGCCGCATCCCGGCGCCGTCAATCCCTACAGCAGCGGCGGCTTTAACGACGCTGGCCCGAATTACCCCGACACGGGCCGCTGACAAGCCCCCGGCTTTTCCTTGCCCGCGTTGTTGCCGCGTCATTGCCATTGCACGCGGGTCGGTGCGCCAAACGCATAACAGCTTTGTGCCTCGGGTGCATCCCGCGGCAAGCCGGAAATCCTAGACTACCTGCACATCACAGGAGTCAAGGAGAAGGCTTTGCAGCCGCTGTTATCAAACGTGAAAGTGCTGGACCTGAGCCGCATTCTGGCCGGCCCCTGGGCCAGCCAGATCCTGGCCGATCTGGGCGCGGACGTCATCAAGGTCGAGCGGCCGGGCCTGGGCGACGACACCCGGTCCTGGGGCCCGCCTTTCCTGAAAGACGAGCACGGCCAGGACACCACCGACGGCGCCTACTTCATCGCCACCAACCGGGGCAAGCGGTCCATCACGCTGGACTTGCAGACGCCTGAAGGGCAGGCGCTGGTCAAGGACCTGTGCCGCGACGCGGACGTGGTGCTGGAGAACTACAAGGTCGGCACCCTGGCGCGCATGGGGCTGGACTATGACTCGCTGGCCAAGATCAATCCGCGCCTGGTGTATTGCTCGGTCACCGGCTTCGGGCAGACCGGCCCGCGCGCCGCCGAGCCCGCGTACGACTTCCTGATCCAGGCCATGGGCGGGCTGATGAGTGTTACGGGCGAACGCGACGACAAGCCCGGCGGCGGCCCGCAAAAGGTGGGCGTGCCCATCGTGGACCTGACCACCGGCGTCTACGCCGCGCTGGGCATCGTGGCCGCGCTGCTGCGGCGCTCGCAGACGGGCCAGGGCGAGTACATCGACGTCGCCATGCTGGACGTGCAGGTCGGCCTGTTGGCCAACCAGGCCATGAATTTCCTGCTGGGCAACCGCGTGCCGCGCCGCACCGGCACCGCGCATCCGAACATCCAACCGCAACGCACCTTTGTCTGCGCCGATGGCGACATCGTCATCGTCGTGGGCAACGACGCGCAATTTGCCGCGTTGTGCCGCCTGCTGGGCAAGCCCGAGCTGGCGCAAGACCCCCGCTACATCACCAACAGCCAGCGCGTGACGAATCAGGACACGCTGGACCCGATCCTGGACGCCATCTTTCTTACGCAGCCGCGCGCGCACTGGCTGGCAGCGCTAAAAAGCGCCGGCGTGCCGGCCGGGTCGATCAACACCGTGCCTGAAGTGTTCGACGACCCGCAGGTGGCGCACCGCGCCATGTTGCGCCGCCTGCCGCATCCCACCGCCAAGAGCGTGCCGCAAGTGATGAACCCCTTGCGCTTCGCCACGGCGGACCTGCGCGCCGACCGCGCACCGCCCCTGCTGGGGCAACACACCGCCGAAGTGCTTGAAGAACTGGGCATGAGCGCGCAGCAGATTGCCGACCTGCGCCAGCGCAAGATCATTTGAAAAAGACGGAGACACGGACATGACCATGCCCGACAACTTGACCGGCCCCTACACCGCGCTGGACGTCACACTTGAAGACGGCGTGGCCGTCATCCTGCTGGCCAACCCGCCGGTGAATGCGCTTAGCACCGACATGATGAACGAGCTGTCCTGGGTGCTGGACCGCATCTCGGAAACGCCCGAGGTGCGCGCCGTGGTGTTGTCCGGACAGGGCAAGACGTTTTGCGCGGGCGCGGACTTGAAGAACCGCGCCGCCACCATCAAGGGTCCCGGCGACCTGCCGCAGCACTCGCGCCGCACCCGCGAGTGCTTTCATGCCATTCGCGAATGCGCCAAGCCCGTCATCGGCGCCATCAACGGCGCTGCGCTGGGCGCGGGGCTGGCCATCGTGGCCTCGTGCGACATCTTGCTGGCGGCATCGACGGCCGTGGTCGGCCTGCCTGAAATCAACGTCGGCCTGCTGGGCGGTGGACGCCATGGCATGCGGCTGTTCGGCCATTCCCGCTTGCGCCGCATGATGCTGACGGGCTTGCGCGTGGACGGCGACGAGCTCTATCGCCTGGGCATCGTCGAAGCCTCCGTGCCCGCCGACGCCTTGATGGATCGCGCCCTGGAATTGGCGCGCGAGCTGGCGTCCAAGAGCCCCTTGGCCACCGTGCTGGCCAAGCAAACGCTGAACGCCATCGAAGACATGAGCCTGCGCGACGGCTACCGCTACGAACAGGACATGACCGCCGCTATCGGCAAGACCGAAGACGCCCAGGAAGCGCGCCGCGCCTTTCTGGAAAAGCGGGCACCGGTGTTCCAGGGCAAATAAGGGGAAGACCGATGAGCCGAGCATTAGAGGGCGTCAAAGTCCTGGATTTAAGCCGCGTGTTCTCCGGGCCGTGGGCCGCGCAGATGCTGGCCGACTTTGGCGCCGAGGTCATCAAGGTCGAACGCCCGGGCCGGGGCGACGACGTCCGGCACCAGGGCTATCCAATGCCGGATCGCCATGGCGAACCCAGTCGGCAGACCTCGTCGTTTGTGGCGATGAACCGGGGCAAGAAATCGCTGACCATCGATATCTCCAAGCCCGACGGCCAGGCGCTGGTTCGCCGGCTTGCCGAGCGCGCCGACATCGTCATCGAGAACTTCAAGGCGGGCGACCTGCGCCGCTACGGGCTGGATCACGACGCGCTGTCCAAGGTCAACCCCCGGCTGGTGATTTGCTCGATCACCGGCTTCGGGCAGTCCGGCCCGTACAGCCATCTGCCCGGCTACGACCCGATCTTTCAATCCATGAGCGGGCTGATGAGCGTGACCGGGGTGCCCGATGGCGAACCCGGCGCGGGGCCGGTCAAGGCGGGGTATTCCGTGTCGGACATCACGGCGGGCTTTTACGCGGTGGCGGCCATACTGGCGGCGCTGCACCATCGGGACCAGATCTCCGGCGCAGGCCAGCATATCGACCTGGCCTTGCTGGACGCGCAGATTGCCGCCATGTCGCACATCGGCATGAACTATCTGGCAAGCGGCCAAGTGCCGGCGCGCATGGGGTCGGCCTCGCAGATCACCGCGCCGTTTCGCGCGTTTGCCTGCCGCGATGGACACCTGATGGTGGCGGTGGGCAACGACACGCAGTTTCGCGCCTTTTGCGCGGTGATCGGGCTGCCCGCGCTGGCCGACGACGCGCGTTTTACCAGCAACCCCAAACGCGCCGCCGCGCAAGCCGAGTTGTCGCGCCTGATCGAGCCGGCCATGCAGGCGCGCACCGCCGGCGAATGGAACGACGCGCTGGCTGCGGCCAACGTGCCCTGCGGCCCGATCTACACGATGGACCAGGTGTTTGAAGACCCGCAGGTACGGCACCGCCAGGTGCTGGGCCGCATCGCGCATCCTGAACTGGGCGACATGCCCGTCATCAACAACCCCATCCATTTTTCCAAGACGCCGATAGCGCCGGGCCTGCCGCCGCCCCTGCTGGGCGAGCATACGGCCGAGGTGCTGCGCGCCGAACTGGGGCTGTCCGACGACGAGATCGCGCACCTGCACGCCGAGGGCATCGTATGAGCAGCGTGGACCCTGCCTTGATCGAAGAAATACGCGACAGCGCGCGTGATTTTCTGTCGCGCCGCGACCAGCGCCAGCGCAAGCGCTCGGCAAGCGGCGCCGATCGCGCCTATTGGCGCCAGATCGCCGACGCCGGCTGGCTCGGCATGAGCGTGCCGGAAGCCATGGGCGGGCTGGGCCTGGGCTGGCACGCGATGGCCGCCGTCATCGAAGAAGCCGGACGCGCGCAATTGCCCGAGCCGCTGGTGGGCGTGGGCGTATTGGGCGCAACCCTGCTCACGACAATCACACCCCTGCCGGACTCCCCCTTGCGCGACACCCTGCTCCAAGCGGTGTGCGATGGGACCCGGATGATTGCGCTGGCCTGGCAAGAAACCGAAGGGCAGCTGGAAGCCGGCGAGGCCGCGGGCGTGTTCGGCGTCAGCGCCACCCCGCGCGAAGGCGCCTATGTCTTGAACGGCGAAAAGCGCCATGTCATTGCCGACGCCGCCGTGGACGGCTGGCTGGTAACGGCCGATAGCGAAGCAGGCACCCTGTTGTTCTACCTGGCCGCCGGCACGCCCGGCGTTACCGTGCGCCCCCATGCGCGCGCGGACGGCACGCCCGCCTGCCACCTGAGCATCGAATCGGCCATCGTGCCGGCCGACGCGCTGCTGTCCCAGGACGCTGTGCTGGACGCCGTGGACCATGCCCTGGATTACGGCCGCCTGATGCAATCGGCCGAATTGATCGGCGTGGCGCGGCAGGTGCTGGCCGATACGGTGGTCTACCTGAACACGCGCCAGCAATTCGGCAAGCCGCTGTCATCGTTCCAGGCACTGCAACACCGGCTGGTGGACGCGGCGCTACAGGTGGAGTTGGCGGCCAGCAGTTTGCAGGACGCGTTAACGACATTGGCCGACGCCACGGACCCGGACGTCGCCACCGCTCGCAAGGTTGCCGCCAGCCGGGTGAAGGCCCGCGCGGCGCGTGCAGGGCTGGACGCCACGCGCCTGGCGATTCAGTTGCACGGCGCCATCGGCTACACCGACGAATGCGACGTCAGCCTGTATTTTCGCAGCGCCTTGCACCTGGCCGCGTGGCTGGGCAACGCCGCCGCGCATCGTCAACGCTACGGCGCACTGGCTGATGCGCCCTCGCCTCCGGCTGACGACACCGCCACACCGTCATCGCCGGGGGAATTTCCCCGCGACGCCGACTGGAACGGCATGCCCGAAGCCGACTTCCGTGCGCTGTTGCGCCGCTTTTTTCACGCGCATTATCCCCAGCACCTGCGGCATGTGCCGTGGCGGCTGCATTGGGATGAGATCAAGCCGTGGTACTTCACGCTGTCGCGCCAGGGCTGGATTGCACCATCGTGGCCGCGCGAGCATGGCGGCATGGCCTTGTCGCCCGCGCGGCAGATCGCCTTCATCGAAGAGGCCGAGCGCCATGGCGTGGCTCGCGCACCCGACCAGGGCCTGGTCATGCTGGGCCCCATCCTGATCCGCTACGGCACCGAGGCACAACGCGCACGCTTCCTGCCGGGCATCCTGTCGGGCAAGGCCGTGTGGGCGCAGGGCTATTCCGAACCCAACGCGGGTTCGGACCTGGCGGCGTTGCGATGCGAAGCCGTGATCGACGGCGACGACCTGATCGTGACCGGGCAAAAGACATGGTCGACGCTGGCGCAGGACGCCACGCACATGTTCATGCTGGTGCGTACCGACAAGACGGTGAAGAAGCAGGCGGGCATCAGCTTCCTGCTGGTGGACCTGGCCAGCCCCGGCATCAGCCGCCGCCCCATCCGCACGCTGTCCGGCCGCGAAGAGTTTTGCGAAGTGTTCTTCGATCAGGTGCGTGTGCCGCGCGCCAACCTGGTGGGTGAACTGAACGCCGGCTGGGGTATCGCCAAGGCACTGCTGGGCTTTGAACGCTTGTTTTCCGGCAGCCCCAAGCACGCGAGCCATGCGCTGCAACAGATCTTCAGCATCGCGCGGCAACGCGGCCTGTTGGCCGACCCCGCCTTTACGGACCGCCTGGCTGAACTCCGGATGGACAGCGCCGACCTGACCGCCATGTACCGCGTGTTTGCCGATATGGCCCGGGCCGGCCGACCGTTGCCGCCGACGTTGTCGCTACTGAAAATCTGGGCCACCGAAACACATGAACGACTGGGCGCCCTGCTGATCCAGATTGCCGAGGAATACGGCGGCGCCGACATGCGGCTGGGCTACGGCGATGGGGATCGGGATGGGAATGGCGGCGTGCAGGCGCTGGCGCCCTACCTCAACGCACTGGCCGCCACCATCTTCAGCGGCACCAACGAGATTCAACGCAACATCTACGCCAAACAGGTCCTGGGCCTGGACGGCGCATAACAACATCGCGCCGGCACGACTGGGCGCCATCAGGAGAGAGACAATGAAAAAAGCACCCGCATTGACGGTGGCCGCGGTATTGCTGGCCGCAACGATGGCGCCCGTGGCGCAGGCCGCGCAGCCCTGGCCCAGCCAGCCCATCCGCTTGATCGTGCCGTACCCGCCCGGCGGCTCGGTGGACAACCTGGCCCGCCTGCTGGCACCCGCGCTGGGCAAGCGGCTGGGGCAAACCATCGTCATCGAGAACAAGGCGGGCGCCAGCGGCACCATCGGCGTGGACGCCACCGTGCGCGCCGAGCCGGACGGCAACACGTTCGGCTTCGGCGTGCCGGGGGCCATCACCGGCCTGCCGCACGTCATGAAGGTGCCTTACAACGTCAGCACCATTCAGTATGTGTCGCTGGTGGCGCGCATTCCGCAAGTGGTCATGGTGAACCCGTCGCTGCCCGACACCACGCTGGCCGCCTTCGTCGCCAGCGCCAAGCAGCATCCGGGCAAATACAACTACGGCTCGGCCGGCAACGTGACCACGCCCCATCTGGGCGGCGAACTGCTGAAGCAGCAAACGGGCATCGACATCATGCACGTGCCGTACAAGGGCGCCGCGCCCGCCGTGACGGCCTTGCTGTCCAACGAAGTGCAGATGTTCCCGGGTGACGCGTCGGCCGCCTTGGGCTTCATCAAGGCAGGCAAGCTGCGCGCGCTGGCGGTGGCCAGCCCCGAACGCTTTGAGGGCCTGCCCGACGTGCCCACCACCCGCGAGGCGGGCTTTCCCGGCGTGATCGTGGAATCGAACTACGGCATCATC
The DNA here is from genome assembly GCF_059760425.1 of Achromobacter sp. RT286_PF. Classification (NCBI taxonomy): domain Bacteria; kingdom Pseudomonadati; phylum Pseudomonadota; class Betaproteobacteria; order Burkholderiales; family Alcaligenaceae; genus Achromobacter; species Achromobacter sp. RT286_PF. The sequence continues at coordinate 91,679 of NZ_JCBAMR010000007.1, read as the reverse complement.
GCGCCCACCGGCACGCCCAAGGACATCGTCGACAAGATGGCGGCGGCCATCGCCCAGTCCCTGGCGGAACCCGAACTGCGCCAGAAGATGATCGACCAGGGCGCCATTCCGGCGGCAAGCACGCCGGACCAGTACCGCACGCTGATGGAAACCGAATCCAAGAAATGGGGAGACGTGATCCGACGCGGCAAGCTTGGGCTGGAATGACCCGTTGCCACGCGCTTTGCCGTACGCTTATGCCGTTCCTTCTGCCTGCGACCCCGCCCCGCCATCATGCCTTTCGCCAAAGCCACCGGGCTAAGCCTGGACCTGACTGCCGACCTGAACAAATGGAGGGCGTTCCTGGCGATTGCGGAGTTGGGCAGCATCACGCGCGCCGCGCTCTATCTGGACCAGGACCAATCCGTTCTCAGCCGCCGCATCAACGCACTGGAACGCGAGTGCAACGCGCGGCTGTTCAACCGCACCGGTCGCGGCGTGAATTTGTCCGAGGTGGGCCAGCGGCTGTTTCCCTTGGTGCAAACGCTGCTGGGCGACGCCGAACGGCTGGAACTTGAGCTTAACGGCCAGGCGCGCGAGCCCGCAGGCGAAGTCACGCTGGGGCTGTTGCCGTCCACCGCGCATCCGCTGATCCGCCGCTTGTTTTCGCGCTTGCGCAAACACTTTCCGAAGGTGCACCTGAAGATTCTTGAAGGCTCCAGCGGCCAGATCGAAGAGTGGCTGACGGACAGCCGCGTGGACATCGCCATCCTGTACCGCTATGGCGACAAGTGCCCGCCGGGCGAGCAGGCGCTGGCCTACGTGGATTCCTATCTGGTGGGCGCGGCGGGCGATACGCGCACCGCATCGGGCGAAGTCACGTTCGACCAGCTTAACGGCCTGCCCTTTATCCTGCCGGGCGCGCCGAACGGCTTGCGCAATGCGCTGGACGGCCTGGCGCGAGCGCGCAAGATCACCATCGCCCCGTTGATCGAAGCGGATTCATTGCCGCTGATGAAGTCGATTGTGGAGCACGAGAACATGTACACCGTGCTGCCGCTACATGCCGTCTGGCAAGAGGTGCAGGAAGGCCGGTTAAGCATCGCGGCGCTGCGCGACCCGACGATGGGCCGGATCATTTCCATGGCGTTTTCCAGGTCCAAGGGACCGGGCCGCACCGTCATGGAAGTGGCGGCGCAGATTGAAACGCTGGTGCGCGAAATCGGCGGCGAAGGCGTGTGGCACGCGGAACCTTGAGGGGCGAGGAATCGCCTGCCGCAGGTCCGCCTGCCGCAGGTCCGCCTGCCGCGCTCAATCGAACCCGTACAGGCGCGCCGGGTTGTCCACCCATACCTTCTTGCGCAAGCCGTCGTTGCCCAGCCATTCATAGGCCACGTCCACCAGCGCATCGGCCGACGGCGCGGCCGCGCCCATGCGCACGAACGGCCAGTCCGATCCCCACAGCACCTGATCGGGGTTGGCGGCCGTGAAGGCGTCGTGGATGTAGCGGGCATTTTCATAGTCGGGCGCGGCGCCCACGCGGCACAACGTCAGCTTCATCCAGATTCGCCCATCCGCCAGCAAGCCGCGCAGCAGCTGAAAGGCCGCATCCTGTTCGCCACGCGCGGGCACCAGGCTGCCCAGATGGTCGATCACAATCGGCACGTCCAGCGCAGCCAACGCCGGCAGATGCTGCACATACGCATCACAAGGCGCCCATAGCTGGGCATGCAGGCCAAACTGTTTCATGCGCGGCGCCATCGCGGCAATCTGCCCAAAGCCCACGCTGCCGGGAAACAAATTGCCCGCCGGGTCGCGCGCTTCCAGAAAGCGCAGACCGCGCACGCCGCCATCCACCAGCGCCTGCAACTGCGCATCGGTCACCGACGGGTCGGCCACCGCGATGCCGCGCAGCCGCTCACCGCCTTGCGCCAAAGCGTCCAACAACGCCGCCGGGTCCACGCCATAGGGCGCGGGCTGCACCAACACCCCGCGCGCCGCGCCCAGGGTATCGAGCATGCGCAGGTAGCGCGGCGCAGGCGCGTCCGGCGCGGCATAGGACGAGGCGTGTTGCAGGGGAAAGCGGTCATACGGGCCGAACACATGGCAATGCGCATCGCAGGCCAAGGCGGGTAGCGCGTGCCTGGGGGTGACGGGCATGCGCGGCATCTCGGGCGTCATGGCTGCTCCTTGCGCGGCAGCGCCGCCAATGGGCTCAAGGCAGGCGCGCCGTCTTGCGTCGGAATATCCAGCGGCGCGGGAGCGTCGTCCGGCATCGGGATGTCGTGTGCGTTCAACGTCATGGACACCATGGTGTAGTAGCCGATCACCGCCGTCAGCTCCACCACGCCCACCGCCTGCCATCGCGCTACCGCCTCGGCATAGAGGTCGGGATCGACCTGGCCGGTTTCCTGCAACTGGCGCGAGAACTCGTAGACGACTTCATCGTCGCGCGTGTCGAACCGCGGCGTCTCGCGCGCCTGGATGGCGTCCAGCACGGCGTCTGCAATGCCCGCCGCGCGCGCTGCCTGCGCGTGGATATGCCATTCGATCTGGCTGTTCCAGCGGCGTGCCGTCACCACAATGGCCAGCTCGCTGACGCGCGGCGGCAGGCTGGTGCCAAAGCGCAGCAAGGCGCCCAACGCCTGCCAGCGTTCGGCAAGTTCGGGGCTGTGCAGCGCCGCGCGCAGCGGGCCAACAAGGCGCCCGCGTGGGCCGGAGACGATCTTCTCGTACACGCGTTTCTGGTCGTCGGTCATGCTGTCGGGGGAAGGCAGCGGGATACGGCTCATCATCATCCTCGGTTCAGTTTGTGGCGCGGCGCCAAGTCGGACGCGCCGCGTGCATCGACGCACGCAATGACGCATGCATCGACCCACGCAACGACCCGCGCATCATCGGGCCACGTTCGATACGGCGCGTTCACGGCGTTTCATCCGGCTGGCTGCGCGCCACCGACGGGCGCGCGCAAAAGCCTTGATGCCAGGCGGCAAGCTTGGGGTGGCCACTGCGCCAATCGATATCCGGAAAACGATAATCCAGGTACGACAGCGCGCAACCGATGGCAATCACTCCCAGGTCGAAGCCGCTGGCCGACAACGCGGGCGTCTCGGCTTCCAGCGCGGCCAGCACGGCACGCACCTTCAGCGCAAACGCGTCCAGCCAAGCCACCGTCTGCTTTTCCACAGGCTTGTTGCGCTCTTGGCGGTACAGCAACAACGCGTCCAGAAACCCATCGCCCAGCGCCTGCCGGCGCTCGGCCACGAGCCGCGCCGTGGCATCGCCAGGCATCAGCCGACCGCCCGTCAGCCCATCCAGATACGCGCAGATGACGCGCGAGTCGTACAAGGCCGTGCCATCTTCCAACACCAACGTGGGCAGCTTGATCAGCGGATTGTCCGCCACCAGATCCAGATTGGGCTTGTCCATTGCGACGGGCGTGCGCACCAACTGCACGCGGTCTTCAATACCACCTTCGTATAAAACGATCATCACCTTTCGCACAAACGGCGACCTGGGCGACCAATGCAACTTCATCGTGGTTCTCCTTGGGGTTGCGCGACGGGGCGCGCATCAATGCCCTTGCGCGGGCAGCACCGACGGGTCGTTGGCCGCGGTGGGCGCCAGCATCTGGAACAAATCACTTGTGTGCGCGTACCAACCCGCGCCATGCATGCGGCCCAGCAAGCCCAACGCGGGCGTGTCCACATGAAAGCGATCGCGGTTCAGCAACGCGTCGTCGCGCAGATACATGCCCACCACGCGCGCCAACACGATCACGCGATGCGGCGCGGCCTCGATCACCTGCCACACCTTGCATTCCAGCGCTGCCGGGCTTTGCGCGATGCGCGGCGGCGCGACCAGCGTCGATGGCTGCGTGGACAGCCCCACGCGGGCCAGCTCGTCAACGCTGGCGTCGTAATCCAGGCTGGTCTGGTTCATCTGCCGGGCCAATTCCCTGGACACCACGTTGATCACGAATTCACCCGTGTCCATGATGTTGCGCGACGAATCCTTCCACTGCCCGGCGCGCGGGCCGATGCCCAGCGCCACGATGGGCGGGTCACTGCTGACCACGTTGAAAAACGAAAACGGCGCTGCGTTCAGATCGCCGCGCGCGGACTGTGTCACCACCCAGGCAATAGGCCGTGGCACGACCACGCTGGACAGCAGCTTGAACGCATCGGCGGACGCCAGTTGGCTGAAATCAAAATTCATGGCGGCATCGCCCTGCGGCGGCGTTACGAAGGTTTTTCATTTTGCCAGCAGCCCCAACGAGCCCAGCAACCGCTGCATGCCGGCGCGATCACGGCGCACGTAGGCGTCGGCCTCGGCGGGCGATAAGGACATCAGCTCTATCGCCTGCTCTTGCATCACGCGCCGGTATTCCGGGTCGTCGTTCACGGCCTGCACGGCGCTGCTCAAGCGCTGCACGATGTCGGGCGGCGTGCCGGCGGGCGCGGCCAGGCTGTACCACGTAGCGGCCTCGGCGCCCGCCACGCCGGCTTCGGCCAGCGTGGGCACGTTGGGCAACAGCGGGGAACGCTTGTCGGCTGCGTACGCCAACGCCACCAGCCGCCCTTGGCGGATGAACGGCAGGCTGGCCGACAGGTTCAGCATGGCCAGGTCGATCTGGCCGCCCACCACATCGTTGATGGCGGGTGATGCGCCGGCGTAGGGAATGTGATTGAGCTGCACGTGCGCAGCCTGCTGGAACTGTTCCGCGCCCAGATGCGTGGCGCCGCCCACGCCGGCCGACCCGTAGCTGAGCTTGCCCGGTTCGGCCTTGGCGCGTTCCACCAATTGCGCAACCGTGGTGATGCCACGCGCCGGGTTCACCACCAGCATGATGGGCTGCACGGCCACCACCGAACAAAACGCGAAGCCGTCCACCCCGTCGTAGGGCGTCTTTTGCATCAGCGGCGTCACCACGTGGCCGGCGGACGTGCCCAGCAGCAAGGTGTAGCCGTCCGGCTTGGCGCGGGCCACAAAGCCCGTGCCGATGGACGCGCCGCCGCCTGGTTTGTTTTCCACCACCACCGGTTGGCCCAGCCGCTTCTCCAGTGCGCGGCCCAGACTGCGCGCCACCACGTCGGCCGGGCCGCCCGCCGCGTACGGATTCACCAGCGTCAAGGGGCGGTCAGGATAAGACGCGGCCTGGGCGGTGGGCATCAGCAGTGCAGCCAGCGCCGCCACCATGGCCGCTTTGGCCAAGCGAAACGGATTCATCGATGTCATGGAATTTCCCGTTGAAGGGCGATCAAGCGCGCGCCCATGGCCGTCTCGCAATCAGTCCGACTTGGCGCCGGACTGCTCGATCACTTTGGCCCACTTCGCCGTGTCCGTCTTGATCTGCGCGGCGAACGCTTCGGGCGTGCTGTGCGTGGTCTGAATGCCGTAGGCCGCCATGCGCTCGACCATTTGCGGTGACGTCATCACCGCCGCGATGTCCTGGTTCAGCTTGTCGATCACTGCGCGCGGCGTACCGGCAGGCGCCAGCACACCTGACCACAGGCTGACTTCGTACGACTCAAAGCCCGGCGTTTCTGAAATCGACGGCACATCGGGCAGCACCGGCAAACGCTGGCGGCTGGTCACGCCCAGCGCGCGCACCTTGCCCAGCTTGACCTGTTCGATGAAGTTGGATGACGTGTCGATCATCATCGATATCCGGCCCGCCAGGAAATCGTTGATGGCGCCCGACGTGCCCTTGTACGGGATATGGCGGATGTCCACACCCGCCGTGGACTTGAACATTTCGCCTGCCAGATGGCTGGTCGTGCCGTTGCCCGATGAGCTGAACGTCAGTTCGCCCGGCCGCGCCTTCGCCAGCGCCGCCAGTTCCGCCACGGAATTCACTTTCAGATCGGAATTGACCACCAGCAGATTCGACGTCAGGTTGGTCATCGAGATCGGCGCGAAGCTCTTTTGCGGGTCGTAGCGCAGCTTGGGGTACAGCGACGGGTTGATGGTCAGCACGCCCATCGTCGAGTACAGCAGCGTGTAGCCGTCGGGCGCCGCGCTGGCCACGGCTTCCGCGCCAATCGTGCCCCCCGCGCCACCCCGGTTTTCCACCACGATGGCTTGGCCCAGCTTGTCGCCCAGCCCTTGCGCCAGCGCGCGCGCCATCAAATCGGTTGCGCCCCCCGCCGGAAACGGCACCACCATCCGGATGGAGTGGTCAGGATAGGCGCCCGCCACGGCCGGCCCCATCATCCCGACGGCGGATACCGCCGCCCCCACCCGCAGCCACAGGCCGACCGAGGTCAGCGCCCTTGCGATCTTCATACCGTCTCCAAACCTTGTGATTTTTGTGTTTGAAGCATGGTATGCGGCGGGCCGGGCCGGCGCTATGCGCGGTATCGCATATCTGCTTTGCGCGCGCTACGCCACGTACCCCAATGCCGCGCTGGCGGCCGCGGCTTCTTTTTTTACCGCCGCCACCACCTTGCCGTTGGGCGACACATCAAAGCCACCCGTCGCGCCCAGCGCCGTCAACACCGCGCAGGGCCGGCCCGTGTGGTCATACAAGGGCGCCGACACGGCGCTGATGCCGCGCAGGTTCGTATCCTTGACCGTGGCGCAGCCGGCCGCTTGCACCTGACGCCGCAGCCCACCGATGGGATCGTCGCGGTCCAGCAAGGCGCGCAAATCGTCGGGCGCCTCGGCCAGTTCCGCCAGGGCCATCCGCTGGATCGGGGCTTCGTCCAAAGCGCCCAGAAACGCGCGTCCGGTCGCGGACCACAGCATCGACAGTACCGAGCCCACGCGCACGTTCACCGTGACGGGCAGCGCCGGTTCCTCGAAGCGCACGATGGTCGGGCCCTTGTTGCCCATCACGGCGATGAAGCACGTCACCGCCAGGCTTTCGCGCAGCCGGATCAACACGGGTTCGCTGATGCGCAACGGGTCCGCCTGGCGCATGGCGGCCACGCCCACCATCAGCGCTTCCAGGCCAAGGTGGTACTGCTGCGTGGCCACTTCCTGGTCCACCAGGCCCTCGGCGATCAGGCTCATCAGATAGCGATGCACCTTGGCGGGGCTTTCGTCCACGTGCGCGGCCAGCGCGGTCAGGCTGGCGCGCCCGCCCATTCGGGCCAGGCCTTTCAACACCACCATGCCGGTCTCGGCGGCCTGCACGCGCTGGCGCCTTTCGAGCGGGCGGGCGCCCATCATTTCTGGATTCACATCCGCATTCGTGGATGCCTTGGTGGATGCCTTCGTGGATGCTTTTGTCGACGCCTTTGTCGACGCCTTGGGGGCAACCTGGTCGGACGTCCGGGCGGACTTGGCGGGCATCTTCTTGGACGGCTTGGATGGGGTCATATCAGCGGTGATTCCTGGCGAATGCGGGCGCGCGGGGCGGCTGGGGGCCTGCCGGCGCGGATCCAAGGTTAACCCTTCTTGAAAAATTACGCATTGCGTATATGATTTACGCAAAAGAAGGGATGCCATCAGGTCATCCCAATACGGAGACAGCCTATGCGCGCCCTGAAACACCCCCTGCTTGCCGGCCTTTTGGCCCTGCCCCTGCTGGCCTGTGCCAGCGCGTTTGCCCAAACCGCACCGGCCAACTACCCGTCCAAACCCGTGCGCTGGGTGGTGCCGTACGCGGCGGGCGGCGGGTCCGACTTCCTGGCCCGCAGCATCGGCCAGGGCCTGACCGGCCGCCTGGGCCAACCCGTCGTCATCGAGAACAGGCCGGGTGGCAATACCGCGATTGCCGCCTCGGAAACCGCGCGCGCCCCGGCCGACGGCTACACCATGCTGTCCGCCGACAACGGCACGCTGGTGTTCAACCCGGCGCTGTACAAGAAGCTGTCGTATGACCCGGTCAAGGACCTGGCGCCCGTCACGCTGATGGGCCGCTTTCCCATGATCCTGGTGGTGGGCCCGTCCATGAAGGTCAACACCGTGCAGGAATTTTTGGCCGAGGCCAAGTCACGCAAGGAAGGCCTGGACTACGGTTCCGCTGGCGCGGGCAGCCCGCACCACCTGGCCATGGAACTGCTGAAAGTCGAAAGCGGCCTGACCATGACCCACGTGCCGTATCGCGGCGCATCGCCCGCGCTGGCTGACGTGGCGGGCGGCCAGATCCCCGCCATGATGGTCGACCTGGCGGCCGGCGCGGGCTTCATCAATGGCGGCAAAGTGCGCGCGCTGGCCGTTGCCAACCCCACGCGCCTGCCGCAATTGCCCAACGTGCCCACCTTTGCCGAGATCGGCCTGAAGAACGTCGAGGCCGCCGCGCAGGTGGGCGTCGTGGTGCCGGCGGGTACCCCGCCCGCCGTCATCGACGCGCTGAACAAGCAGGTGGTCGCCACCATCAACGACCCGGCCACGCGCCAGCGCCTGGTGGAATTCGGCATCGAGCCGGTCGGCAACACGCCCGCCGAATACGCCGACATGCTGAAAGGCGAACGCGCCCGCTGGCAAAAGCTGATCAGCGATCTGAAGATCACGCTGGACTAAGCGCAGCCATCACCACCCGCGGCCTGCCGCCCACGCGGCAGGCCGATGCATCACGAATACACGGAAAGCATCATGAGCCAATCGCCCTCTTCCTCGCGCCCGTCGGGCTGTCCCATCGATCACGCGGCGCTTGCCGCGATGCAAAGCCCAACCGGCTGCCCCGTCAGCTCGCGCGCGGCCGAGTTCGACCCCTTTGGCGATGGCTATCAGCAAGACCCGCCCGAATACGTGCGCTGGGCGCGCGAGCAGGAACCCGTGTTCTACAGCCCCAAGCTGGGCTACTGGGTGGTCACGCGCTACGAAGACATCAAGGGCATCTTTCGCGACAACATCACTTTCAGCCCGTCCATCGCGCTGGAAAAAATCACCCCCACCGGCCCCGAGGCCAACGCCGTGCTGGAGTCGTACGGCTACGCCATGAACCGCACGCTGGTCAACGAAGACGAGCCCGCCCACATGCCGCGCCGCCGCGTGCTGATGGACCCGTTCACGCCCGAAGAACTCAAGCACCACGAACCCATGGTGCGCCGCCTGACCCGCGAATACGTCGACCGCTTCATCAACGACGGCCGCGCCGATCTCGTCGACCAGATGCTGTGGGAAGTGCCGCTGACCGTGGCGCTGCATTTCCTGGGCGTGCCCGAAGAAGACATGGACTTGCTGCGCCAATACTCCATCGCGCACACCGTCAACACCTGGGGTCGCCCCAAGCCTGAAGAACAAGTGGCCGTGGCGCATGCCGTGGGCAACTTCTGGCAGCTGGCCGGCAAGATCCTGGACAAGATGCGCCAAGACCCGTCCGGCCCCGGCTGGATGCAATACGGCCTGCGCAAGCAGCAGACGCATCCGGAAGTCGTCACCGATTCCTACCTGCATTCCATGATGATGGCCGGCATCGTCGCCGCCCACGAAACCACCGCCAACGCATCGGCCAACGCCATCAAGCTGTTGCTGCAACACCCCGACGCCTGGCGCGAGATCTGTGAAGACCCCGACCTGATTCCCAACGCCGTCGAAGAATGCCTGCGCCATAACGGATCCGTCGCCGCGTGGCGCCGCCTGGCCACGCGCGACGTCGAAATCGCCGGTGTGCCGATTCCGGCAGGCTCCAAGCTGCTGATCGTCACGTCGTCCGCCAACCACGACGAAGGCCAATTCAACGACGCCGACCTCTTCGACATCCGCCGCGAAAACGCCAGCGACCAGCTCACCTTCGGCTACGGCTCGCACCAATGCATGGGCAAGAACCTGGCCCGCATGGAAATGCAGATATTCCTGGAGGAACTCACGCGCCGCCTGCCGCATATGAAGCTGTCGGAACAGGCGTTTACCTATGTGCCCAACACCTCGTTTCGTGGGCCGGAGCACTTGTGGGTGGAATGGGACCCGAAGCAGAATCCGGAACTGGCGTCGCCGGAATTACTTAATGATCAGCACCCCGTGCGCATCGGCGAGCCCTCGTCGCACGCCATCACGCGGCCCGTCGTCGTGCAAAGCGCAGTCGAAGCCGCTGACGGCATCCTGCGCCTGCGTTTGGTGTCGCCCGATGGCAAGCCGCTGCCGCGCTGGACGCCGGGCTCGCACATTGATGTGGAATGCGGCGACACGGGCTTGTCGCGTCAATATTCCTTGTGCGGAGATCCTTCGGAAGCCGGTGTATTTGAAATTGCCGTGTTGAAGGAAACAGAAGGCCGAGGCGGTTCCGCGTGGATGCACGCGAACGCGACACCCGGCGCACGCTTGCGCATCCGGGGGCCGCGCAATCACTTCCGCATGAATGAAGCGGCCGACAAGCTGATCTTGATTGCCGGCGGCATCGGCATTACCCCTATCAGCGCCATGGCGCGACGCGCCAAGGAATTGGGCCTGGATTACCAACTGCATTACAGCGGGCGGTCACGCAGCTGCATGGCGATGCTGGACGAACTTGTCGCGTTGCACGGCGACCGCCTGCATGTTCATGTTAAAGACGAAGGCACCCGCGCGGATTACGCGGCGCTGTTGTCCCAGCCGGATGCCGGCACGCAGATTTATGCGTGCGGCCCGCAAGGCTTGCTGGATGGCTTGGCGGCGTGCTGCGCCGCGTGGCCGGAAGATGCGCTGCGCGTGGAGCATTTTCATTCCACCCTGGGCACGCTGGACCCGTCCAAGGAACAGCCATTTGAAGTCGTGCTTAAGGACTCGGGCATCGTCATCAACGTGCCCGCCGATCAGACCTTGTTGACCGCACTGCGCGGCGCCAATATCGACGTGCAGAGCGACTGCGAGGAAGGCCTATGCGGATCGTGCGAAGTGCGGGTGTTGGAAGGAAATATCGACCACCGCGACGTCGTGCTGACGCGCGCCGAGCGCGACGCGAATAACAAGATGATGGCCTGCTGCTCACGCTCGTGTGGGGGTGGAAAGGTGGTGTTGGAGTTGTGACGGTGGACTGACCGACCCGGCTACCAACCCCGCCAATCGTGGATACCATCCGCCTGCACGGCGGATGGCTACGCATTCATTAGTTCGTTTATCCCCCCTTCCCCCCGCGCCGGCGCCCGAGCGCCCGCGCAGGCGTTTTTGCGTCCGCCACCCCCTAGTAAAAAAAGCGGTGTACATGCCGCCAGCAGGGAAACCACGCGGGCGGCAAACGCGTAACCCGCGTGATAGCGTGCCTCACGCGGGCGTCATCCCAGCCAGCAGCAGATGTATCGCAAGACTCGATCTGTGGGGAGCCGAGCATGCAGAAGAATCTGGCCATCTTCTTTGACGGTACGTGGAACGAACCCAACGACCGCACCAACGCCTACGAGCTTTACAAAGCCGCGCCCGAAACCAGCACGCAGGAAACCTTGTACATCGAAGGCGTCGGCACGCAAGGCCAAGGCCTGTGGGCCGCCATCGACAAATTCCTGGGCGGCGCATTCGGCGCCGGGCTATCCGCCAATATCCGCCAGGGCTACCGATGGCTGTGCCAACGCCAGGAACCAGGGGACCACATCTTCCTGTTCGGCTTCAGCCGTGGCGCGTACTCGGCACGCAGCCTGGCCGGCATGGTCCGAAAATGTGGCCTGCTCAAAAACCCCACCGACGACAACGTCGCCGAAGCGTACGCGCTTTACCGCGATGAGTGCCTGCCCTCGTCCATCGACGCCATTTCGTTTCGCGCTCAGTTCTCGCGCGACACCGACCTGCATTTCGTCGGCGTCTGGGACACGGTGGGCAGCCTGGGCATACCTGTCGGCGGCATTTCGTTTCCCGGGTTTTCAAAGTTCTATAACTTCCACGACACCGAACTGAGCAACCACGTCCGCAACGCCTATCACGCGATTGCAACGAACGAATATCGTGAGCCGTATTTTCCGACGCTATGGACAAGGCTGGCAACATCCGAACCGCGCCCGCCGGACAGGCCGGTTGAACAGCGCTGGTTCATCGGTGCGCACTCGGATATCGGGGGAGGGTATCGGGACGGCAGCTTGCAGACACTACCGGCAGCGTGGATCCAGGAAAAGGCGCGGCAGGTGGGGTTGGAAGCCGGCACCGCGCAGCGCATCTCCACCGACTATGACCAGTGCAATCCGCACGACTCGTACAAGGAGTTCACCGAGAAGGTGCTGATCCATGTGAAAAAGCAGGCGCGGGTTTGGGATGGCGAGACCGTGTTGAATCTGACGGTGGATGAAAGAGTGGTGAGGCGGGTGGAAGGGAACGCGGAGTATTTGAAGGAGTTTCCGAATTTCAGAGAGGCGGTGGCGGGCTTGCCGGTGGGGCGGGGGTAGCCCAGACGCTTGCCTCGCACATCCAAATTATTAAACCTATCCAAGACTGGCTAGGTCCCGAAGTGATAGTTCGGGGCGCATTCGCGCAGCGCCGGAGCCACTTCCGGCGGCTCGTTCGGACCCGGAAGATCACGCTTCCAACCGGCGCAGGGAGGATTGAGCATCGATCTGAGCATCACGCTTCCTCCGTCATGCTGATGCGAGCGTAGCCGGTAAGGCCATCCTGGCCAGGCGCAATAATGATTGATCTCATCACCACCCTTCCCCCCCGCCCTCCAACCCACGCGAACCTCCCGCAGATCGCGACTCCCAATCCATCGCCTCCGGCCACTCCACCCGAGGCGCCCACCGCAACGCCAGGTTGTACGCCGGCACATCGTTCGCATCACGCGGTTCGATGTCGCACGGCGGCAAGGCTTGCGGGCCTTGCTGCATATAGGTGCAGACGTAGGCCCAGAGGTTGTCCAGGTCGTGGTTGTAGGTGCTGAGGGGGAAGCGTTCGATGACGTCGTTGGTACCAGGTTTGACGATGGCGAGGGACACGCCCCACTTGATCATCAAGCCCCCGCCGGAGGTGACGCCCCATTGCTCCCAGAGTTCGGCGCGCACGTCGTCCCAGGGGTAGCTGGCGGTGGTGACGTACCAGCGGGTGAACGGGTTCCACCAGACCATGTGGAAGCCGTAGACGTAGATGCGGCGGCGGGCGCGGTTGAAGCGGATGGGGAGGTCGCGTGGGGGGGAGACGTCGGCCAGATACAGAAATGCGGTCATCCAGACGCCAATTGCCAAAACGAACACGGCAATCCACAGCGTCGACCAATCGCTCGTAGTGAACGCTCTGGGGTGAACCACCAGCAAACTCCAAATGACGCCGGGTACTCCGATGATCGTCGCATAGAGCATAAATGGGATAAACAGCAACAACACCCCACGTATGCGGGATGATCGACGAGACAGTTCCATGTAGACATCATCAACATGATTGGGCGCGTTTTCACGCAAGCTAGGAATTGCATCGGGACGGTCATTTGGGCCGGGCAAGTCGCGTTTCCATCCCAAGCAGGCCGGGCTGAGTTTGGGTTGCACCATTACGCGTCCTCGGTCATGCTGATGCGGGCGTAACCGGTAAGGTCATCCCTGTCAGGCCAGAACGTGATCTCGATCGTGGCGCTCTTGATACTGTGCATGGGTCCGAGCCAGTATCGACAACTCAAGACGGGAGATTCTCGGGTTGGCAAACCCTGATCTTCTGGCAGCAAGTATTTATACGAATCCAATCCAGGGGCCCACCGCATGCTGTTGTGGTGCATTGCCGCAAGCACGCCCTCTGACAGTTTTGGACCTCGGCGTCCGCTTCTTTCCACGCCAAAGCTCTCTAAAAGCAGCCTGAATTCGAAGCGCGATATCGTGGGGTCGAACCCTGGCAACACGATCCGATAGGCCAGTTCAATTCCCGATTCGACCCCGCCCGTTGCCTGGATCTGCAGAATGTCTGACGTTAGAAGCAAATCGGTATCCATTACCCGCTTGGCGGAATGAAAGCCCAGGGTTGCATCCATTCCTATGACCGCAGCGTTCAACGCCGAAATCGCCGCGTCCATTTGGTCAGCCCCCTCCCAACGACGTTCTTGTTCTGCTTTGCCAAAGTAGGACCGACGGGCCCACATTTCCAGACTGTCCGACTCAAGAGACTTGGCGTTTTTTCCGACAACGAAAGCGGCCAGTCCAAGCACGATTCCAAGGCCCAGTGGCCCTAACAAGGCTCCGTCTACCAAGATGCCAAAGATGCTCGCGGCAGCACCGAAGAGTGAAATGAAGCCACTCAACTTGTACTGTTTTCCCGCGTCGACATCTCCCAATAAATCCGTCCGAACTTCCGCCGCGAAACTCCCCACCCCATCCGCCACCCCGCCCAACGCCGCGATTACCCCTCCCGCCTTGATCAGCGTCTTCCCCATCCCAATCGCCTTTACCACCGCCCCGCCCTCCGCTGCCGCCACCCGTCGCATGAACGGCTGCACGCTTTCGGCGCCAATCCTCAGCGTCAACCCACCCGCCTCCACACCCGCCCCCAGCAGCCCCGCCCCAGCCCCATACAACGCGGCCATCGCTTCCGGATGCCTTGCACCGACAGTCTCCCGCGCCGCCTCCAGGCTGGTACGCACGCTGTCATGCAGGAAATACAAACTGACCAGCGATAGCGCTCCATAGCCGGACCCGACAGACAATCGCTTCAGACTCGTCAGCCCATTCTTCGCGAACTCCTGCGCGTGGGCCGCGCTTAACTCCAAACCCTTTAGCAGTTGCGCCGCCGGGGCTTCCAGGTTCTTCATGCCGACCGAGATCTTTCGCATCGCGCCATGCGACGCCTTGCGCGCCGCATCTTCCGCTTGACGGACCACACCTTCCACCTGGCGCGCCACATTTTCTACTTGATCGCCGGCTACTTTCTCAAAGGCGTTGATTCGCTTCCGGAGCTCTTCCGCGCTGCCTTCCATCCACAGCGTCACGTCAATCAGCGTATTGCGCACCGCCGGGTCCGGGATGCTGATCAAGCCGGCGAACACAAACGCGCGCACGCGCCGGCTGGCGTCTTGTTGCAGGGGCTCGCCGACGCGTTGCAGCTCTTCGGCGCAGATGGACAGCAATTCCCCCACCGTGAGTTGAATCACCACCTGCGTCATCTGCGCCTTGCGGTACAGCCACGCACCGCCCACGTGAACCGCATCGACGGCGGCTTTGGAACCGGCGCTCAAATGTTGATTCAGGCGCTTGCTGGCGCCGTGCATGGCGGTCAGCAGTTGGTCGGCGGCGTCTGCCGCGCGGCCTTCTCGCCATGCACCGATTTCTTTGCTGCTGATGATGCTCTTGACGGCGTCGAAGTATTTTTTCCCGGCGTCGTTGGCAACCGCCCCGGCGCCGAACAGCGGGATAAAGGTGGTTTGCAAAAGGGTTTGATGGCCGTTCAAGGCCAGATAGGCGGCGCTGTTGGGATCACTTAGCAACGACTGCCACGCGGTGCCGGTAGGCCCCAGCGTTTCAGGCTCCGCCGACGCGGCATCAGGCGCAGGCATCGCATCGGTAATCCCGCCGTCCAAACACGCACCAACCGTAATCAAGCGCAGCAGACGCGATCGTTCATCGGTATCGGAATAGTCCATTGCCACGATGCGCTTCCACGCCGCGCTACCCACTACCTGCGCCCAATCCTTGCCATACGCATCGATATCTTTTTCAAACCGCTTGATGTCGCGGTCATACCGCGACTGAAAGCTCGCCCGGCCATGGCGGCGCGGTTCGGCGGGGGGATTGGTTTCCCAGTAGCGTTCTTTCAATCGTTCAACGCGATCGGTGATCTTGGCCTGCACGCGCTCTTGCCGTTCACGCGCGGGGTCCCAGAACACGGGTGGCGTGCCGGACTCGCTGGGCATGATGTCGAGCAAGGGTGTCGGGCTATCCATTGTCTCGGCGTCGGCCTGCACGGCGTACATCTGTTGAATCGCCAGCAGGCATTGCGAGGTCAGGTAGGCATAGCGGCGAGTCGGTTCTTCGGACCACAAGCGCTTCTGCGTATAGGCGGCCAGGCGGACGTTGTTGAGTTCTTCGGCCATGCCGATCGGGTCGGGCAGAATCAGCCCGGTCACGCCTTGCGGCAAGCGGTGCTGCCGTTCCATCAGCGTCAGGTAGTTACGCATGCCCGTGGCTTGCGTCACGCGCGATGACCAGCCGTGAACACTGCCGAAGTCGTCGACACCGCTGACATACTCCGCCACGTGTTTGTTCAACGGATGCGCATGTTCCAGCGCCAGCGCGGTGCCACCCGCCGTGGGATCGTCCCGCAACTTGGGCAGATCCACGATGACAAACCGTAGCGGGTAATTGGCATTCAAACCGTCGCCTGACTTGTACGCATCCAGCACCGCCGTCGGCCAAGGGTCTTGCGAATACGCGATCCAGGCGAGCTTGTACTTATCAATGTCGATACCGATGAACGACGCGGGCAAGTCGTGGGCGGCCTGAGCGCAGCGCTCGGCCAGCGGAGCAGGCTCGTCGCGCGCCATCTCGTAGGGATCGAAATGCCGCATATGGCCCGCATCGGTCACTTGATAGGCAAGCCATACCCTGCGGTCCAGCAGCACATACACATAGCCCTTGCGCATGATGCGCAGCGATTCTTGCAGACCAGGATGCGACAGCGCACCGCGCGCATGTAAGAACGGGCTCTTGGCCACCACCGCCGGGCGCAGCAGCAGAATCGGCACGCCGTTGCGTTCGCAGGCGTTGCAACTGCCGGATGGGAGCGGCAAGGTTTCTTCGACGATGTCGATAAGCGATTGGCTGAGCGTCATGCGAACACTCGAAGGCCAAGCCTCTTGCTGGCAATGCAAAACGTTGCGGGGGTAGGCATGACGGGCTCCGTCGTCGTGTCGGCCATGTCGGCCGGGAAGCTTCCGAAGGAAGCGCTAGCCGGACTCATGCAACATCCATGCCGAGCGTCACGTCATGTCAATAAGCTCCATGAAATCAACGGCTTGCCATGCGGCTAAGACACGTACGACGGAGCTCTCTGATCGGAATCCCTGCGAAACCGCCGTTTTCCCCCAGAAAACGGGCCAGTTCTGACCCGATAGAAAAATATCGCTATTGAATCAATGGCTTGTAGCGGGTCAAAATTGGCCCGATCAGGTCAAATCTGGCCCACGCTGTGAAGAATGACCGCACGCCCCTCTTCCCTAAGGATGCGAACCATGGCTCTTGGTCTGTCATCGCACTATGTTTTGCTGAATAAAAAATGCAGTCTGACACCTTAAAAAAACCAAAAAAAACCCCGACGATTGCTCGCCGGGGGAGTCCCTGCACACACAACACAGCTTGCTCAGTTCGAATACACCTTGATCTGGTCGCTTTTCAGCACATCCGGGGTCAGGTTCTTTTCAATCCAGCCCATCGACGTGTCTTCCACCCCCGGCGTCACCAGTTCGGCCGGCACGATCGTAATGTCGGCCAGCACCTTGAACGGGTACTTGTCGCTCTTTTTGGTCACGCCGAACAATTGCGCTTCCAGGCCCTGGCCGTCAGCACGGTGCATTTTGACTTCGCGGCCGTAGCCCTTGAAGGACACGTCGTGCATGGCGGCGGCCACTTGTTCCGGGGTGGGCCAGGCGCCGTTGTTGTCCTTGATGGCTTTCTCGTAGCCTGCTTTCAGGCCCTGGATGGCTTGCACCATGTGGTAGACCGAATAGATCGGATATGCGCCGGTCTTGTCGTGGAACTTCTTCACGAAAGCCTGGTGCTGCGGATCGTCCTTGGTTTCCGGATGCAGGAAGTAATGATCGCCACGTGCGCCGACGTAGACGCCTTCGGGCAAGGCGTTGCCCAGGCGTTCCAGCGAGCTTTCTGCCAGCGACAGCACGAAGGTAGAGTTCTTGAACAGGTTGCGCTGCGAGGCCTGGCGCACGAAGTTGTCCAGGTCGCCGCCCCATGACGTGGACACGATGACGTCGGGGCGCAGGGCTTGCAGGCGGCTGATTTCGGTGGAAAAGTCGGCGGCGCCGAACTTGGGAAACATCTCGGCCACGACCTTTACGTCGGGCTTGAACTTCTTCAGCGCGGCCAGGAAGATGTCGCGCGAATCGCGGCCCCAGGCGTAGTCCTGGTTGACGATGGCGATGGTCTTGAAGTCGGGCTTGACCTTCATCAGGTACAGCACCTGCGCGACCATTTCGGTGGTGGCGTTGGCTTGCGTGCGCACCACGTACTTGTACTTCTTGCCTTCCAGCGCCTTTTCCGTGCCGCAGTCCCACAGCACGTTCAGCACCTTCAGGTCTTCGGCAACGGGGGCCACGATGTTGCAGTGGCCGCTTGAAATAGCCGACAGCATCACGCGCGTGCCGCCTTCGGCCAGGCGGCGGTATTCGGACAACAGTTTTTCGCCGCCGCCGCCTTCGTCGATGTAGCTGGGCACAAGCTTGACGCCGTCGATGCCGCCTGCCGCGTTGATGTCCTGGATCAGGATTTCAGCGGCGTCGCGCGCCGGCACGCCGAACACCGATGCCGAGCCCGACAGGAAGGTCGAGATGCCGATGTTCAGTTCTTTGGGCTTGTCGGCGGCGCCGGCCAGCGCCGCGAAGCCGGACAGCAGGGTGGCGCCTAACAGCGCGGCTAGTCTTGAGGTTTTCATGGTTGTCTCTCCAGTGTTGTAGTCGGGTCTATGCCCTTAGAAAACGATGGCGTCGCGCAGGCTGCCGCCGGTGGCGAGGTGATCGAACCCCTCGTTGATCTGGTCCAGCGAAAATGATTTACCCATCATCCTGTCCACCGGCAGGCGGCCCGCCTTGTACAGGTCGATATAGCGGCCGATGTCGATGGCGGGGACGCCGGAACCCAGGTAGCTGCCGCGTATGTCGCGCTCTTCGCCGACCATCTGCGAGAGCGATAGCGGGAAGCTGAACTTGGGGTTGGGCAGGCCCGAGGTAACGGTCGCGCCGCCGCGCCGGGTCAGCTTGTAGGCGGTTTCAAAGGCGGGCACGGCGCCCGCCATGTCAAAGCCGTAATCCACGCGGCCGCCGGCCAGATCGAACAAGTCATCGTCCGTCTTGACCTGCTTGGGGTTGACGACATGGGTGGCGCCCAGCTCCTTGGCCAGCGCCAGTTTTTCGTCGCTAAGGTCAACGGCGACCACGCGGCGCGCACCGGCCGCCACCGCCGCCAGCAAGGCAGACAGGCCCACGCCGCCCAGCCCGACGATGGCGGCGGTGTCGCCTGCCTTGATGCGCGCGCGGTTCAGCACCGCGCCCGCGCCCGTCAACACGGCGCAGCCGAACAGCGCGGCTTCGCGATGGCTGAGTTCAACGTTGACCTTCACGCAGGACCGGCGCGACACCACGGCGTATTGCGCGAAGCAGGACACGCCGGTGTGGTGGTTCAGGTATTCGTCGCCGATGTGCAGGCGGCGGTCGCCACCCAGCAAAGTGCCTTGCGTGTTGGCGGCAGCACCGGGTTCGCACAGTGCGGGGCGGCCTTCCATGCAGGGGTTGCAGCAGCCGCAGCTGGGCACGAACACCATGGCCACGTGGTCGCCGGGTTTCAAGTCGGTGACGCCGGGGCCGGTCTCGACCACTTCGCCGGATGACTCATGTCCCAACACGATCGGCACGCCGCGCGGGCGGTCGCCGTTGATGACTGACAGGTCGGAATGGCACAGCCCGGCCGCCTTGATGCGCACCAGCACCTCGCCCGTGCCGGGCGGGTCCAGGTCGACCTCGGTGATGGTCAGGGGCCGGGTCTGGGCATAAGGGCCGGGCACCCCTACGTTACGCAACAACGCCGCTTTGATTTTCATGCGCTGACATCCAAGTAGAAGCAATACGGGCTAGAAGCAATACGGGCTAGAAGCGATGCGGACCGAAAGCAATACGGACCAGTAGCAATGCCGACCGGCAACCGGCCGGCAGGCACCGCCCCGATCACAGCCTTACACCGTGCGTCCGCCGTCCACCGGGAACTCCACGCCGGTGATGAATTCCGCCGCGTCGCTGGCCAGGAACAAGGCCGCCGCCGCCACGTCCGACGGCTGGCAGAAGCGGCCAAGCGGAATGGTGGACACGAACTTGGCGCGGTTCTCGGGCGTGTCGGGCAGACCCATGAACAGTTCGAACATGCCGGTGATGCCCATCACCGGGCAGATGGCGTTGACGCGAATACCGTCGGGGCCCAGTTCCACGGCCATCGATTTGGACAGCACGTTGACGGCGCCCTTGGACGCGTTGTACCAACTGAGGCCGGGGCGCGGGCGGATGCCGGCGGTGGACCCGACGTTCAGGATCACACCGCGCTTTTGCTTGCGCATCACGGGCACCACGGCCTGCGCCATGTGGTAGATGGACTTCACGTTGATCTCGAACATGCGGTCGAACATGGCCTCGTCCACGTCCAGCATGGGCTGGTTCTTGTGGGTGATGGCGGCGTTGTTGACCACGATGTCGACGGAACCGAATTTTTCTTGGCAGACGCGCACGACGTTGTCGATGTCGGCGCGGCTGGACACGTCGGCCTTGACCGCCAGCGCGGCGGCGCCCACTTCGGCGGCCACGCGGTCGGCGGCTTCCTTGTTGATGTCGGCGATGACGACTTTGGCGCCCTCTTTCGCATACAGCTTGACGATGCCTTCGCCGAAACCGCTGCCACCGCCCGTGACGATGGCGACCTTACCCTGCAACTGACTCATGACTTGACTCCGATATGCGTGGCGATCATTCGCCGTAGAACTGGATCAGCGTTTTGGTCGTGCTCATTTCTTCCAGCGCGATGAAGCCCTTCTCGCGCCCGTGGCCGCTTTTCTTCACGCCGCCAAACGGCAGTTCCACGCCGCCGCCCGCGCCAAAGCCGTTGATGTAGACCTGACCGCACTTGATGCCGCGCGCCACGCGCTGCTGGCGTCCGCCGTTCTCGGTCCACACGGCGCCCAGCAGGCCGTAGTCGGTGGCGTTGGCCAGCCGGATGGCGTCGGCTTCGGTGTCAAAGGGCAGCGCCACCAGCACCGGCCCGAAGATTTCTTCGGTCAGCAAGGTGCTGTCGTGCGAGGGCGCGGAAAACAGTGTCGGCTTCACGAAGTAGCCGCCAGAAGGCACGCCGTCGGCAATGGCGCCTTCGGCCGCCACGGTCAGCCCATCGGCCAGGCCCTTGGCGATGTAGCGGTTGACGCGGTCGAACTGCGCCTTGTTGACGACGGGGCCGCAGGTCAGGTCCATGTCGGGCGTGCCCGCGCGCACCTTGGAAAATTCGGCGGCCAGCGCCTTCATGAAATCGGCATACACACCGCGCTGCACCAGCAGGCGGCTACCCGCCGTGCAGGTCTGCCCGGTGTTGTGGACGATGCCTTTGACGATGGCGGGAATGGCCAGTTTGTAGTTGGCGTCGTCGAACACAATGTGGGCCGACTTGCCGCCCAGTTCCAGCACGCACTTGACCGCGTTGACGGCGGCGGCCTGCTGGATCAGCACGCCCACTTCGTTCGAGCCGGTGAAGGTGATGAAGTTGATGTCGGGGTGACGCGACAGGCTGGCGCCCGCCTCTTCGCCCAGGCCCGTCACGATGTTCAGCGCGCCCGGCGGAAAGCCCACTTCCAAAGCCAGTTCGGCCACGCGGATGATGGACAGGCAGGCGTCTTCGGCCGGCTTGACGACGCTGGCGTTGCCCATGGCCAGTGCCGGGGCCACGCTGCGGCCGAACATCTGCGCGGGGTAATTCCAAGGAATGATGTGGGCGGTCACGCCCAGCGGCTCGCGGATCAGCTGGACGGAATAGTCCTTCTGAAAAGGAATGGTCTGGCCGTGCACCTTGTCGGCCGCGCCACCGTAAAACTCGAAGTAGCGCGCCAGCACCGTGATGTCGCCGCGCGCGGTGGACATGGGCTTGCCGGTGTCGCGCGATTCCAGCCGCGCCAGTTCTTCGTGATGCGCCAGCACGGATTCACCCAGGCGCAGCAGCAGGCGGCCGCGTTCCAGCGCCGTCATGCGGCCCCAATCGCCTTCCAGCGCGGCACGGGCGGCGCCAACAGCTGCATCCACATCGGCCTGCTGACCGCGCGGAATGGTGGTGAATACGTCGCCGTCCACCGGCGACACCACGTCTATGGTGCGCCCGTCATGGGCATCGACCTGGCGGCCGTTGATAATCATCTGCGTCATGCAATGTCTCCGGAAGTTCAATTCAAGGTGATCGAGCCGCGCTCGATCGTCCAGATCTGGTCAGGGATGTCGCCCAGCAGCTTCACGTTGGATTCCGTGATGACGACGCATAGGTCGGGCTGCAATTCCTTCAGGCGCCCCAACGCTTCGGTGTAGTCGCGCGCAAGCTTGGGGGCCAGGCCCTGAAAGGGTTCGTCCAACATCAACAGCCGAGTGCCGACCATGATGGCGCGCGCCAGCGCCACCATCTTTCCCTGCCCGCCCGACAGCGCCGATCCAGACCGGCCCAGCATGGGTTCCAGCTGCGGCACCACCTTCAGCACGGTCTGGATGCGGGCGGCGATTTCGGTCCTGGACTGGCCTTGCACTTCGCACGGCAGGTTCAGGTTTTCAGCCACGGTCATGGTCGGGAAGATCACGCGGTCTTCAGGCGCGTAGCCCACTTTCAAGGCCGCGCGCTTGTGGCCGGGCATGGCCGTCAGGTCGGCGCCGTCGAACGCGATCTTGCCGGACTTGATCTTGGTCAGGCCCATGATGGTGCGCAGCAAGGTGGTCTTGCCCGCGCCGTTGCGCCCCACAATCCCGATGGTCTTGGATGATTCAAAACTGGCGTTGACGTCGCGCAGGATGCGGTTGCCTGCCAGGTCTACGTTAATGGCCGATAGATTCAGCATGGTTCAGGCCCCCAGCACTTCGCTTTTGATCTGCGGGTTATTCAAGACTTCGTCCGGCGTGCCGTCGGCGGCCACCTTGCCCGCGATCCAGGCGGCCACGCGCGTGGCGTAGCGCGAGACGATGTCCACGTCGTGCTCGACAAACCAGCTGGTCACGCGGCGCTCGTCCAGGGCGTGCATCACGGTTTCCATCAAGGCGAATTTGTCTTCGGACGCCACCCCGCTGGTGGGCTCGTCCATGATGAGCAGCTTGGGCCGCAGCGCCAGCGCCATGGCCACATCCAGCAGCTTGCGTTTGCCCTCGGGCAGCTCGATGGAGGCCTCGTCGGCTTCGGGCAACAGGCCCACCAGGTCCAGCGTGGCGTCCACTTCTTTTTCGTCGATGGTGCTTTCCAGCGATCGGAACCAGCTCAGTTCCTTGTTGCGGCGCGCGGCGGCGATCTGCACGCATTGGCGCACCGTGTGTTCGGTGAACAGCTGCGGCAACTGAAACGAACGGCCCAGCCCCAGACGCACGATCTTGCGCGGCGCCATGGCGGTGACGTCGCGCCCATCGAAAATCACGCGGCCCTTGGACGGCGCCAGGTAGCCCGTGCAGATGTTGATGAAGGTGGTCTTGCCCGCGCCGTTCTGGCCGATGACGGCCAGGCGTTCGCCTTCATGCAATTCGAAGTTGATGTTGTCGGCCGCGATCACGCCGCCGAAGGCCAGGTAAAGATCTGTGGTTTGAATAAGCGGTTTCATCATCAGTTCCTGACCGGCGCGTGCGTGTTGGCGGAAACGCGCGCCTGCAAGGTGGCGTTGGCGCGGGCGCGGGCCCGGGCCTCATCGCGCTTTCGCGTGGCGATGCGCTTCATGACCTGGCCGACAAAGCCGGTGGGGAACATGAAGATCACCAGGATCAGCGTCAGGCCCAGCAAGAACTGCCACAGGCCGGGGAAGTAAGCGGCCGACACCAGCTTCACCGTTTCAAAGCCGACGGCGCCCAGGAACGCACCGGCCGCATGGCCCGCGCCGCCCAGAATGGTGATGAAGACGAATTCGCCCGAGCGCAGCCACGAGCCGATTTCGGGGGTGACCAGGCCCTGCATCAAGGCCAGGATCGCGCCCGAGAAGCCGACGACGACAGCCGACAGCAGGTAGCCCTTCCACATGATGAAGTACGCGGAAAACCCCAGGTACTCAATGCGCGTTTCGTTGGTCTTGATGGCGGACAACGCCTGCCCGCTGCCCGAACGGAAGTAGCGCTGCACCCACCAGGCAAGCACCAGTGACAACACCAGCGTCAGCACCAGCAACGCGCGTTCGAAGGACTCGCGTTCCATCAGCACGCCGGCCATTGTCGGGCGCACGATGCGCATCCCGTCCGAGCCGCCGGTCAGCGTGTACAGCTTGCCCAGCAACGCGAACAGCACCATGCTCAACGCCAGGTTCAGCATCCCGAAAAAGATGCCGCGATAGCGCACCACGAACAGGCCGATCACGATGGCCGCCAGGAAGCTGGCAACGACGCCCGCCATAATCAGCAGCAGCGCGTCGGTGCCCGGCATGGCGCGCGCCAGGAACGCGACCGTGTAGGCCGAGATGCAGGAATACATGGCATGGCCAAACGAGATCTGGCCAGCCCGCGCCATCACCGACACGCCCAGCGCCGCGATGGCGTAGGTCAGGCCGATGACGATGGGTGTGATTGTCCAGGAAAGGCTATAGCCAAGAGCTAGCGTGGCAATCGCGGCCACGAGGCTGAGTACGACGACTTTCATCAGATCCTCCGGGCTTGGGCGACGGTGAACAAGCCATGCGGCCGGATGATCAGCACCAACACCATGATGATGTACGGCACCGCCACTTCCAGTTCGGGCGCGGCGTAGACGGCAATGGAACGCATGACGCCAATCAGCAGCGCCGCGATCAGCGCACCGGTGATCTGGCCCAGCCCCGCCGTGGCAACCACCGCAAACGACAGCACCGTCATGTCGGTACCGGCGCCCGGCACCAGCGACGTGGTGGGCGCGGCCAGCGCGCCGCCCAATGCGCCCAGGATGGTGGCGATCACGAAGGTGACGTAGCCGATCTTCTTGGCGTTGATGCCCAAGGACGTGGCCACTTCACGGTTGTGCGTCGTGGCCACCGTCTGCTTGCCCAGCTTGGTGTGGCGCAGGAAATACTCCAGGCACACGTAGGCCAGCACGGCGGTCACGGGCACCACCACCAGCTGGTAGGTGGTGTAGGTGATGTCGCCGATTTCGATATTGCCCAGACGGTTCACGACTTCGCTGGCGCTGTAGGGCTGCGCGCCCCACAGCAGGCGCTGGATGTCTTCCAGCATCAGGAAGCCGCCAAAGGTGATCAGCAGTTTCAGGATGGGGTCGTAGTTCTGCGCGCGGCGGATCAGCACGAATTCCATGATGCTGCCCAACGCCAGGCCGACGGCGATGGCGGCCACGAACAACGCGGCGAACAGCAGGAATGGGGAATCGGTTTTGGGCGCCAGGAACATGACGAGACTGGCCGCGGCATAACCGCCGAAGGCGTAGAAGGCGCCATGGGCAACGTTCAAGATGCCCATCACGCCAAACACCAGGGTTAACCCCATCGACACCAGGAACAGCAGACTGGCGTACGCCACGCCATCCACCAAGGCGAGAGGCAGTAGATCCAAGGTCAAGCGTCTTCTCCCAATACGCTAAACACCTGCCCCGTCCGCGATGCGTTGCCGGGGCAACGGGCATCGCCGGCAAGGCGGCGTGGGCACATGGCCCGGGCGTGCGCGTGGCGCGCCCTTGTCTCGTTATCAACCTTGCCGCCTTGGCTTCGAACGCGAATCGAAGCGGAACGGAAGGCACTTTTATGGACCGGCGCGATCACTGGCAAGCGCCACTTTTCGTACTAGTCCGATGTGCAGCGAAGTATAGGGACGCCCCTTTTGAGCGGCTATTTATCTTTGCGCAAGCCGGGTTTCACAAGCGATAGAGAGGCCGTGGTCGCCGTGCCCGGCGCATGCGGGTTTACCTGAATCGTCGCGGCCATCGGCGCGCGCGTCTGGTAATCGGGGATGATGCGCAGGTGCGGTTCATCGGGCAATTGCACATAACGGCCTAGTCCATCCGGCGTGAGCGCGCCCACGTCCATCCGGGCCAGCGTCGCGCCTTTATCGTCATCGATGGCGATGCGTAGCGCGGGCGGATTCAGGCCATACGATTCGCCGGGATGCGGGGCCAGCACGCGGTCACTGCGGGCTTGCGAAAACAGCGACAGGAAGTCGTCTGCGTCGAAGGCGGGGGGTGTGGTGGAGGTTGCACTGCCCGGCATCGCGGCCCAACCCTGAGCGGCGCGCGTATACGTCGTCGTGGATGCTGGCGTGGACAGCGTGATACGCGCCGCCTGCGCGGCGTTCCACGCGTACAGCCGCGCCGGCTTGCCGGTGTCGTCATGCAGGTGCGTGTGGCCACTGTGGGTGGCGGGCGATTCCATGGCCTCGTGCCATTGCCAGGCGGACAGCGCAAGGCCCGCCGCCAGCAACATCAGCCAGCCACGCCCCGCGTTCATCGCCGCCTCCACCACAGCAGCAGGCCCGTCATCAAGGCCAGCAATGGCAAGGCCACGGTACTGGTCCAGAACACGGTGCGCATCTGGCGATTGGTCAGTTCAACGCGGCGGTTCTCGTAATGGCGCGGGCGTATCGTCAACAAGGCGTCTTCACCGGCCAGCAGCGTGACGGCGCTGGTAAAGAGCGCGCCGTTGCCCAGCGTGGCGAAATGGCGGTTGGTGACGAAATCGCTATCGCCCGCGACCAGCAGCGTGGGCCGCGCCGACCCGTCCGCGCTGGCGGCCTGCGCGTTGCGCGTGGCCAGCGCCATCAAGGTGTAGCGCCCCGCCAGCTGCCCCGGCAACTGCGCCTGTGCCGACGTCTGCGCCAGCGGCGTGACCGTCACGCCTTGCGGCAGCGCCTCTCCGGCGGGTTCCAGGCCTGCCGCGCCGGGAAAGAAACTTAATGGCAGGCCGCGCGTCATCTTGTGCCGCGTGTAGTCGCTGACGGCTGGGCTGCCGGGGTCGTTGCGGTAATGGCTGCCGGGGTCGACCAGCGCGCCCATCGGCCGCGCGATACCGAAGTCGGCCAGCAATGCATCCAGCCCGTGGCGCGTGTCCGGCTCCAGCAGCAACAGGGTCTTGCCGCCGTCGGCCGTCCAGCGGCGCAGCGCCTCTGCGTCGTCGCTACCGAACGGCGCGCGCGGCCCCGCCGCCACCACCACGGCGCAGGCCGGCAAGGCTTGCGCCAGGCTGCCCGCATTGATACCGCGCGTGGCAAAGCCCAAGGTCTGCAAGGCATTGCGCGCCATTGCCATGCCGTGCTGCTCGTGCACCTCGACGCGCGCCACCAGGTTTTCATCGTCGCCGTGGTCTTCCAGATCGTCCAGCGACGTCAGGCTGTCCAACATGGCTTCGCGATGCCCCTGCGTAAAGCACACCGTTTGCGCGCCACGCTGGCTGATGCGGATCAGCGCGTTGGTGAAGTCGGTTTCGGTGCCGCCATTGATCGTCATCTTGCGCGTGTCGGCGGCCAGCACCGCACTGCCGGCGAACTGGATACCCGCTTCCCGCGCCTCGGCCGGACGCAGTGCGGGGTCCACGCCGCGCACACGGATCAGCGGGTTGGTATGTTCGTACTGGCGCAGCAGCTCCAGCGCGTCCACCATGCTTTTGTTGCGCAGGTCGTAGAACCATGTCACGTCCACGGCTTGCTTGATCTGGCGGGCTACCTCAACGCTTTCGGGCGACAGGCTGTACAGGCGCTGCGCCGTCAGGTCCAAGCGGCCCAGATGGCGCGAGGCCCACAGGTTCAGCGCCAGCAGCAAGGCGGCAACGGCCAGCACCGGCAACCACAGCAACAGGCGCCGGCCCGTGCGCAGCATGCGAGGGTTTGCGTTCATCGCAGCCTCCAGCGCTTGAGGTTGACGGCGGCCACCATCAAGGCCAGCACCGCCACGCTGGCCAGCGTGACCGTGGCCGGACCGGGCAACACGCCCCGAATAAAGTCCACGTGTTGCGCCGACAAAGACAGCGCCTGAAAGAACGGCGACAGCGCGGGAAAGGCGTCCAGCGCGGCCGGGTAATCAATGAACCAGAGCAGCACCAGGATGCCCCACGTGGCGCTGGCCGCCACGATCTGGTTGGTGCAGGCGCTGGATACGGCGATGCCGATCGCCAGGAACAGCGCGCCGTACAGGAACACACCGACATAGCCGCCCACGATCGGCCCGTAGTCCGGCTGCCCGTACCACGCCAGCGGCAGCACGGCGGCGGTCGTGCCCGCCAGCATCAAGGCCAAGACCGTCAACCCGGCCGCGTACTTGGCCGCCACCAGCGTCGCGTCGGACAGCGGCAAGGTCAGCAGCATCTCCAGCGTGCCCTGACGCGCTTCTTCGGCAAAGGCGCGCATGCTGACCAGGGGCATCACCAGGATCAGCAGGATGGTCATGTTGTGAAACGCGGTAACCATCTGCCCCGTGCTGACAAAGAACAGGTTGAAGCTGAACAGGTAGCCGGACAAGGCCCAGAACACGGCCACCACCACCAGCGCCACGGGCGAGCCGAAATCGGTACGCAGCTCTTTTCGGTACAGCGCCAAAAAGCCTTTCATGCCCGCCTCCGCATCACCGGGTCGTTAGGCGCCAGCGCGGCAAGCAGGCGCGCTTCCACGGCGTCATGCAGCGACAGCACCGCGCGCACCTGGGCGTGCGCCAACACGATGCGCAGCACGCGGTCGCACATCGCGCCTGAAGGATCGCCCGCGCCGGCCGTGTCCCAGCTGATGCGCCACTTGCTCAGCGCGGCGTCTTGTACGGTAGCGTCCACGCCGCGTATCCCGTCGCAGGCCGACAGCGCGGCGCGCAAGGCGGCGTGGCCGGCCGTTGGCAAGGCCAGCTGTAATTGCAGCGCGGCCTGCGCCTGCCCCAGCACCGCGTCTTCCACCAGCCGCCCCTGCTGCAAGATGACGATGCGCGTGCACAAGGCTTCCACCTCTTGCATCAGGTGGCTGCTGAACACCACCGCGCGGCCCTGTGCGCAGCGGCGGATCATGGCGCGGGCCTCGACGATCTGGACGGGGTCCAGGCCATTGGTGGCTTCGTCCAGCAACAGCACGGGCGGATCGTTCAGCACCGCTTGCGCCAGGCCGACGCGCTGGCGCTGGCCCTTGGACAAACGGCCGATGGCGCTGCGGGCCACGGCTTGCAGGTCGAAGCCGTCGATGGCGCTTTCGATGGCAAGACGACGCGCGCCCGCCCCGCCCGCCACCTTCACCCCCGCGCCAAATTGCAGGTATTGCATGACCGTCAGCGCGTCATACAGCGGCGCGCGTTCGGGCAGGTAACCGATGTCGGCGTTGCCCCGGCCCGGTGCGGGCTGTCGGCCGCACACGGTGACGCGGCCGCTGTCGGGCGTGTAGAACCCGGCCATCAGGCGCAGGGTGGTGGTCTTGCCACTGCCGTTCGGCCCCAGCAGGCCCACGATTTCCCCGGGCGCCACGGACAGGCTCAGGGAATGCAGGACCTGACGGGGTCCGAACGACTTGCAGACCTGGTGCAAAGCAACAGCCGGCTGCATGGGGCGCCTTCGGTCAGACTTGCGTTAGTCGAGGTTGATCGACGGGGAATGCGGCATCCAGCAACGCGTTAATCGAACACTTTAGTCTTGGCGTTTTGCGCGTGCTGCTCGGCGTCGTGGCTGTACCAGAGCTGGCCCTGGCGCGCATCGCGGATCTGCTTGAGACGGTCAATCGCCAGCATGGACGCCGCGGTGTTCCAGGTGATGCCCGGGATGACGCCCGCCTCGTTCTCGGCGGTGTAGATGGCGTCGGCAGCCAGCAGCACGGTGCCGGTGTTCTTGAGCTTGACCTGCAAGGACTGGTGGCCCTGCGTGTGGCCCTTGGTGTCCAGCAGCACGATGGTGCCGTCGCCGAACAGGTCGAAGTCGCCTTCCACCTGGATGAAGTCGTAGTCGCGCGTGGTGTCGAAGTCTTTCATGACATAGGCGGCGCGCTGGAATTTTTCGGGCCACCAGGCGGCGCGCAGTTCGGCCTTTTGCACGACGTGCTTGGCCTTGGGAAACATCTTGATGTTGCCGGCGTGGTCCAGGTGAAAGTGCGAATACACCACGTACTTCACGTCGCTGACGTCAAAGCCGGCGGCCTTGAGCTGGCGGTCGACGACCTCGTCGCGGCCCTGGATGGAATTGAACGCGCCGCACAGGCCCTGGCCCCAATAGTTGGCGCAGTTGCCGTCGGCGGTGGCCTGGTTCATGCCGGTGTCGAACAGGACCAGGCCGCGCGGGTGCTGGATGACGTAGGCGGGCACCGGAATCTTGATCTTGGTGCCCACGTCGACCATGGCGGTCATGAAGCCCTTGTCCAGCTCGATCTTGCCGACCGACAGCTGCATCAGCTTGATGTCGGGCGGCGCGTCGGCGGCCTGCGCGCCCGCCCCCGCCAAGACCGCCACCGCGCCCACCGCCCCTGCAAATCTCTTCCAGCTCTTGCTCATTGTCGTCTCCTCGGACCCACGGGTAACCGCCGCCAGATGGCGACGGTCGATAGCAAGCCACCCGGTGTGTCCCGGGTTTTCATTCGATAGGGTTCTGCTGTGCGGGGGGATGGCGCGGCGGATCGGTTCGCCGGCCCGGACGGCATCTGACGGCCGTTTTCTCTGTTGCGCACTCTGACGCAGCGCCGGGAGGCTGCCAATTAAGGATTTATTAAGCTGGGCTTCACGGCGGCCGAAGTAGTGACAACCCTAGGCCCGAGGCGGGCAAGGCAGCCGGGCCGTTACACCAGCGCTGCACCCTTGCGGCGCGTGAACTGCGCCAGCGACCGCAAGGCCAGCGCGTGCATGGCCGCCACCGATGGCAACAAGGTTTCTTCCTTGCGGGTCAGCACGCCCACGATGCGCTCGACGGTGGGCTCGCCCAGCGGCACGAAGGCCAAGCCACTGCTGACGGCGGGTCGCGCCAGCACCGGCAGCACTGTCACGCCCAGGCCGCTGACCACGCTGGCCAGCAACGACGCGCGGTTCGACACCACCATGGCCGGGTCGTCGATGGCGCCGCCCAGTTGCCGGTTCTTGAGCGTGTCGAAGGTGGCGTTGCCGATCAGGCGTTCGCCTTCCAGCGCCGCCCACGGCACGGCTCCGCGCCGCCGCGCCAGCGGGTGCGATTTGCGGCACACCAGCCCGAAGGCGTCTCGCGCCACGGGGGTGAACGCGACCTCGGCCGTGCGCGGCACCTGGCCGGCAACGCCCACCTGCACTTCGCCCGCCAGCACCAGCCGGTGCACGTCCTGCGACGATTCATCCACGGCGCGGATGCGGATGTCGGGATGGCTGCGCGCGTAGCGTTCCAGCAGGCGAGGCAGCCATTCGTCGGCCAACGACGGCATCACCGCCAGCGACACCGGCCCCGTATTGCCCATGCCCAACTGCCGCGCCGCCTCCAGCACGCGGTCATGCGTAGCCAGCAATTCGCGCAGCAGCGGCGCCACCGCCAGGCCCAGTGGCGTCAGCTGGGCCCGCTTGCCGGCTTCGAACAGCGGCGCGCCCAATTGCTGTTCCAGGTCTTGCATGGCGGCGGACACGGCGGCTTGCGAGCGGTGCGTGCCTTCGGCCGCCAGCCGAAAGCTGCCGTGGTCGGCCGCCAACAGGA
The DNA here is from genome assembly GCF_059760425.1 of Achromobacter sp. RT286_PF. Lineage (NCBI taxonomy): Bacteria > Pseudomonadati > Pseudomonadota > Betaproteobacteria > Burkholderiales > Alcaligenaceae > Achromobacter > Achromobacter sp. RT286_PF. The sequence continues at coordinate 60,407 of NZ_JCBAMR010000007.1, read as the reverse complement.
ATTGGCGCAGGTGCTGGATCTTCAAGGGTGCGGGCATGGCGGGCATCGATTGACTTCAGGTTTTCCGAAATTAACTTGAGTTAATTTGGATTGTCAAAATTCCGGTATGGCTTGAACAATAGGTCCATCGTCAGCCCTTATGCACTGGAGCAATCGAATGGCCCTGCAAGTCCGAAAGATCATCAGCTATGTGGAAAAGACCTGCATCGAAGGCGGCAAGCCGGCCGAGCGGCCGCTGATCATGATCGTTGCCGCCGCCGTGATCCGCAACCCGTGGGCGGGCCTGCCGTTCCAGGAAGACCTGCGCCCGCGGATCCTGGAAAACGCGCCGCCCCTGGGCGAACTGCTGGTGGCGGAAATATTGCGGCAGGCGGGGTCGGCAGACCAGATCGAAGCCTATGGCAAGGCCGCCGTGGTGGGCACGTCGGGCGAAGTCGAACACGCGTCCGCACTGATCCACACGCTGCGATTTGGCAACGCCTATCGCAACGCCGTGGGCGGCACCAGCTACCTGGCCTTTACCAACACGCGCGGCGGCCCCGGTTGCGTGATTTCCGTGCCCTTGATGCACAAGGAAGACGAAGGCTTGCGTTCGCACTACCTGACCGTGCAGACCAATATCAACGACGCCCCCGCGCCCGACGAAATCGTTATTGCGCTGGGCGCGGCAACGTCCGGCCGGCCGCATCACCGCATCGGCAACCGCTATTCCGATTTGCAGGAACTGGCGCAAGAGGCGCAATCGAAATGAGTACGCCACGTCGACGTTCCGGTCGTGGCGCGCCGCTGGTGTTGCTGCACGGCGTGGGGCTGGACCACACGCTTTGGGATGATCTGGCGCCGCTGCTCGAACCCCGCTTCGACGTGCTGCGTTACGACCTGCTGGGCCATGGCGCGGCGCCCGGCATCCAGGGTGCCGCGAACATCGGGCAATTTATCGAGCAGCTGGATGCCGAGCTGGATGCGGCGGGCTGGGGCGAAGCCAACGTGCTGGGCTATTCGATGGGCGGTTTGATCGCGGGCGCCTACGCCGCCGCGCGGCCCCGTCGCGTGACCCGGCTGGTGCTGCTCAGCACGGTGTTCCAGCGCACGCCCGACGAGGTGCAGGCCGTGAAGGCGCGCCTGGTGGCGGCTGCCACGCAGGACGTGGCGGCGTCGGCGGCGGTCTCGCTGCAACGCTGGTTCACGCGCGGGTTCGAAGCCGCACGCCCCGAACGCGTCGCTGCCATCGGCCACCGCTTGATAAAAAACAACCGCGCCAACTTCCTGGCGGCCTATCGTCTGTTCGCGCATGGCGACGCGCTGCTGGCGCAAGCCGCGCCGGATATCGCCTGCCCTGCGCTGGTGATGACAGGCGGTGATGACGTCGGGTCCACGCCTCGCATGACGCGCGCGTTGGGGCGGGCACTGCCGGACGCCCGAGTGCGCGTGCTGGATGGGCAACGGCATATGCTGCCGGTGGAAGCGCCCGAGGCGCTGGCCTCGGCGTTGCACGGCTTTTTATTGCCGGGAGGGCAATCGGATGCACGACCGGACGGTATGCCCGACCGGACGAATGACCCGGCGGCCCAGCCACTGCGCGGCCGGTCATCAAGTCCGTTTCCTGGCCCTGGGATGTAGGAAGCCCAAGCCCAACGCCGGCCGCCACGCCCACACCACCGACCACGCAGACCCGCGCTGAATCGCCCGCCCAACAGAGGCGATCGGCCAACGCTCTGAAGACGGAGCGCAGATGGAGACAAATGCATGAATCGCAGAACCGTTTTGAAGCACCTGGCCTTGGGCGCAACGACGCCGCTAGCCGCATCGCTGGGCTTGTCGTTGGGCTTGTCGCTAAGCCGGAATGCCGCCGCGCGCGAGGCGCCGCTGCGCGTCATCGTGCCGTTTCCGCCGGGCGGCGGCACCGATGTGCTGGGCCGCGTCATTGCCGCCACGCTGGAAGGCGCACTGGACCGCCCCGTGGTCGTGGAAAACAAGCCCGGCGCCAGCGGCATGCTGGGCGCCGACTACACCGCCAATGGCGCCAAGGACGGCAGCGTGCTGCTGTTTGCCGGGCTGGTGCCGTCCGTGCGCTACTACGCGCGTCCGCCCGAAGAGGTGCTCAAGCAGCTGGCGCCCGTCTGCCCCATCGCGCGTTCTCCGTACATGGTGGCCGTCAATGCCGACCTGCCCGCCAAGACGCTGGCCGATCTGGTGGCCCAGGCCAAGCGCGATCCCAAAGGCTTGACGTTCGGGTCGCCCGGCAACGCCACGCCACAGCACCTGGCCACCGAACTGCTGCAAGCGGCGTGCGGCATCGACATGCTGCATGTGCCGTATCGCGGCACGGGCCCGATGATGACGGACCTGCTGGGCGGCCAGATCCAGTTGGTGGTTGCCACGGTGGCCGCCGTTGAACCGTATATGAAGGGCGGACGTCTGCGCGTGCTGGCCGTTACCAGCCGTGAGCGGCTGCCCAAGTATCCCGACATCCCCACGGTTGCGGAAAGCGGCTACGCCGGGTTCGACGCGCAGATCCAGTTCGGCACGTATTGCGCGGCCGGCACGCCGGACGCGGTGATCGCTACGTTGAACCAGGGCATCAACCGCGCACTGCAAACCGAGGCCGTGCGCAGCAAGCTGGCCGAACAGGGCTTTGCGCCGACGGGCGGCACGCCCGCGCAGTTGCAACAGTCGCTGCTGGCCGACATCCGCAACGTGGCCGGGCTGGTGCAGGCGGGCAAGGTCCGGGTGGATCTGTAGCGATCGTTGCCGCGCCGGAGCAAGCGGCAACGTGCGGGTCGAGCTGTAGCGATCTGTAGCGGGCGGTAGCGAAGGGGCGCGCAGCGGCCGCAAGGCCTGATTAGAATTCGGACTTCTTCCTTTCCGCCCGCCCGCCATGTTCCGTCCCTATTCGCGTCTGCCCGCCGCCCTGCTTCTATCCGCCGTGGTGACTTGCGGCGCGGCGCAAGCGGCCAGCGGGCCTTGCCCGGAAGCGGCCGGCATCGTGCGCACCGTCTACAACAATACTGACAAGCCCGACGCCCAAGGCCGCATCCGCTTGAAGGAAGGGCACGCCATCGTCACGCTTTCCGACGCGGACGTGGGCGCGCCGTTTGCCGTGGCATGCAAGGCATGGCCCGCCAATCCGGACCTGTTGCTGGTGGCGGTGCCGCTGATGCAGGACACCCCCGACCCCGAGAACGGCCACGTCGGCGATCTGGACGTGCTGGTGCTGGACAAGCAAACGTTGCAAGTGCGCCAACGGCGGCGCCTGGTGGGCCTGATGTCGGACGATGCGGTGCGCATCGCCGCGCTGGCGTTCGACACCGCGCGCTACGACGTGACAACCGACAAGCGCGCCTTCGGCATCCGCATCGAACGCGAAGGCGCATCGCGCGCCAACCCGTTCGATGAAACCAGCTTGCGGTTGTTCACCGTGCACGACAACGAATTGCGCCTGGTGCTGGACGGCATGTCCGTCAACCGCTCGTCGGGCGTGTGGGACACCACGTGCGCGGGCGAATTCTCGGAAAGCGCCGTCAGCTTGGCAGTAGGCGACACGCAACGCCGCGGCTACCGTGACCTGATCGCCACCGAATCCCACTCGGCCAGCCGCGCTTCGGTGCAGCAAGGCGACTGCAAGGAAAAGACCGTCAAGCAAGGCAAGACCCGCCACACGCTGAAATTCGACGGCAAGCGCTACCGCATCCCGGCCGCGCTACGGTCCATGGATCGCGACAGCGCTGGATAGGCCGGATTTGCCGCAGCGCAATGAACAACCCAGCAGGCGGCAACAGCGCCGGTGGCCGGCCAGACCGCTATCAGGCCGGCCCGCTTGATCCCCGCCCCGCGTCGGGATTCGGATATTTCCCAGTTTTCCCCTTCAGTATTCTTAGTCGTCCTATAGCCATACGCTGACTCGCCTGCGCCTACGCGACGGGTTCGAAGATCTTTTACGACCTGTCGTCGGCTTGCGGATACGCCGTCGAATCCGATAGGCCACTGTCCAGTCACTTGCACGATTGCTCGATGCTGTATGAAGACCCCGTAAATAGCCCCTTCTTCTACGGAGGCATAGTCTCCTTTAAAGCGCGCGATCTTCCCTTTACCCAATTGGAGTTCTTGAAATTTGCGGACGGTCAATTAACCTCGTCAAGACGCGACTATTACGATGCCAGCCGGGACACACGGCAGCGGATCCTTGCCAGGCATCGCTATTCATTCCCGAAAAGCAACAACGAGGACGCCGCCATAATCACGCGGCTCGAAGTTCAATATCTGCGCGAAACACCGGACTCGTTGGAAATAGTGCCAACCAAAGAACGATACGATTGTTGGGACGGGGTCGCGCTCGGCAAAATTTGGGCCGTGCAGTATTCGCTGTGCTCATTGGTGAGCCACCACAAAGACCCGCTTTTCTCACGTGCGCGCTGGCAGTACCAAGTCATAAAAAGCCTTAACATCCGCTGACCCCCGCCCCGCAATCCACCCCCCACCGCTGGATAACCACCATTTACAAGCCGATTCGTCTCTGTGCATGCTGCCGTGTTGATCCGGCACAGATCGGGCGCAACATGGAGACGACATGCCTAGTCAGGAATCCCCGCATACCGCCCACATTCGCGAGATCGAACAGGTGGGCCAAGGCCGGCCTACGCAGCGCGACGCGCATGTGGTGCGTAGTTGGCTGCGCTGCCTGGATCAGTACCAGCTCGATCCGGCGCAGGCTTGTGAAGCCTATATCGTGCCGGATGGCCGGTTGCGAGAACATCAGCAGCAATCCGAAGCGCTGATCCGCATTGCACGCAGCGGGCTGGATCATCTGTTCCGGCAGGTGGCGGGGCAAAACTATGTGTTGTTGCTGGCCGACCGGCAAGGCGTCACCGTGGAATTCCTGGGAGACCCCGCGCAGACATCCAAGCTGCGCAAGGCGGGTCTGTACCTGGGATCGGAATGGTCCGAGCCGCGTGCCGGCACCTGCGCGGTGGGCGCCTGCCTGGAGACGGGCGAGGCGCTGACCATTCACCAGACCGACCACTTCGACAATACGCACACGCCGCTGTCCTGCACCGCCGCGCCAATCTATAACGCCGACGGGGAACTGGCCGCCGTGCTGGATATTTCCCTGCTCAGTTCGCCCAGCCTGAAGACCAGCCAGAACCTGGCGCTGCATCTGGTCAACAGCACGACGCGCCGCATTGAACTGGCCAACCTGATGGCGCGCACGCGCAATGAATGGGTGCTGCGCTTTGCGCGGTCGCCCGAGTTCTTGGATGTAGACCCGGAAGCGGCCATCTCGCTGGACGGCGCGGGCCGCATCCTGGGCATGACGCATTCGGGCGCCAAGCTGCTGGCGCGGGCGGCCGGGCTGGACTGGCGCCAACCGGCCGGCCTGATCGGACTACCCGTCACGCGTTTTTTCGACGTGCAGTTGGACGACCTGCCGCAGTACACGCGCGGCCATGCGCCGCAAGACCGCCTGATCGTCGCGCGCGACGGCAACGCCCTGTTCGCCCACGCCATCGAACCGAACCGTAGCACGCGCGGCGCCACCGTGGCCGTGCGCGGCACGCCATCCGCACTGCGCGGGCTGGACGGCGGCGATGCCAGGATGGCGGCGTTGCAGAGCCGCGCCGCCAAGCTTGCGCGGCAAGGCCTGCCTATCCTGCTGCAAGGGGAAACGGGGGTGGGCAAGGAATATCTGGCGCGCGCGATTCACGAAGACAGCCGGCGGCCGGGCCGCTTCGTGGCGGTGAACTGCGCGGCCATTCCTGAATCCTTGATTGAAAGCGAGCTGTTCGGCTACCTGCCGGGCGCTTACACCGGCGCGGCGCCCAAGGGTCGCAAAGGGCTAATCGAAGAGGCGGATGGCGGCACGCTGTTTCTGGACGAAATCGGCGATATGCCGCTGGCGCTGCAAAGCCGGCTGCTGCGCGTGCTGGCGGAATCCGAAGTCACGCCCATCGGCGCCAATGCGCCGCGTGCGCTGCGGCTGGCGTTGGTATCGGCCTCGCACCGCGAGCTGGGCGCGCTGGTGCGCGAGGGGCGTTTTCGTGAAGACCTTTACTACCGTATCAACGCCGCCACGCTGACCGTGCCGGCGCTGCGCGAACGCCAGGATCTGGACTGGCTGATCGCGCGCATGCTGGCGCGTCACCAGGATGAGTCCGGTGCGCCCGCCCTGTCGCCTGGCGCCTTGCTGGCGTTAAAGGCGCACACGTGGCCCGGCAATATTCGCGAACTGGCCAACGTGATCGCCGTGGCCGCCGCGCTGTGCGAACACGGCGTCATCGAGCCGGGCGACCTGCCCGACGCGCTGGCCCCGGGCGGCGTGGCGGTGTCGGCCGAGGAAGCGGCGCTGCGGTCCACGCTGGCCAGTTGCGCGGGCAATGTGTCGGAAGCCGCGCGGCGGCTGGGCCTGGACCGTTCCACCGTGCACCGCCAGATGCGGCGCTACGGGCTGGGCGCTCGCGGGCGGCGCTAGGGCTTTCTGCACTGCGGGTTCCTGGCGCGACTTTCCTCGATCAGGCCGTAACTTGCCGCGCCGCCGCCAGTTAGCGCGCCTGGCCGCAACTTGCCGCGCCTCGCCCGACTTGCCCCCTGCCCGCGACCCAGCCCCCCACAGCGCCACACCCCCGCGCCACAGGTGTGGCGTCGCGCCACGGTGGGTCGGCAGCGTATCCGCCCGTTCCCCCGTGCCACGGGCGCGCGGCGTTGTCGGCGAGCTGGCACAGCATTTGCATGGAAGGGGTTGGGCAGCTACCGGCCGGCACAGGCCGGGACCGCTCGCGGGCGTACGCGTCCGCCCCCCAACCACGCCCGCCATGGGCAAGGAGACAAGCTATGCAGACCGCCCCCGCCGACGCCGCTTTGGACGCCGTGCTTACCCGTCTGAACACCGCGCTGGGAAACAAGGACATGGCCGCAATCGCCGACCTGTTCCAGGAAGAATGCTATTGGCGCGACCTGGTGCTGTTCAGCTGGAACCTGCGCACGTTCGAAGGCCATGCGCAGATCCGCGACATGCTCACGCAACAACTGTCGCAAGTCGAACCGGTGCGCTTCACGCGCGACGATCGTGAAGCGACAAGCGACGACGACGGCCTCTTGCAGGGCTGGCTGCACATCGATACGAACCTGGCGCGCGGCTACGGCCACATCCGCGTGAAGGACGGCAAGATCTGGACGCTGCTGACCACCATGTCCGAGCTCAAGGGCCACGAGGAACCCAGCGGCACGCGCCGCCCCCTGGGCGCCGAACACGGCAGCCGCCGCGAACGCCAGACCTGGCTGGAAAAGCGCGAGCAGGAAGCCGCGGAACTCGGCTACAAGACGCAGCCCTACGTGCTGATCATCGGCGGCGGGCAAGGCGGCATTGCGCTGGGCGCGCGGCTGCGTCAACTGAACGTGCCCACCATCATCATCGAAAAGAACGAGCGCGCGGGCGACAGCTGGAGAAAGCGGTACAAGTCGCTGTGCCTGCACGACCCGGTCTGGTACGACCACCTGCCCTACATCCCCTTTCCGGAAAACTGGCCCGTGTTCGCGCCCAAGGACAAGGTGGGCGACTGGCTGGAGATGTACACGAAGGTGATGGAGCTTAACTACTGGACGTCCAGCGTCTGCGAATCGGCGCGCTATGACGAGGCGAAGAAAGAATGGGAAGTCACCGTGCTGCGCGACGGCAAGCCCGTCGTGCTGCGGCCCAAGCAGCTGGTGCTGGCCACCGGCATGTCGGGCAAGCCGAACGTGCCGCGCTTTCCCGGGCAGGACGAGTTCCAGGGCGAACAGCAGCATTCTTCGCAACATCCCGGGCCGGACGCCTATCGCGGCAAGAATGTGGTGGTGATCGGCGCCAACAATTCGGCGCACGACATCTGCGCGGCGCTGTGGGAAGGCGGCGCCAACGTGACGATGGTGCAGCGCTCGTCCACGCACATCGTGCGGTCGGACACCTTGATGGACATCGGGCTGGGCGGGCTGTATTCCGAAAAAGCGCTGGCCAGCGGCATGACCACGCGCAAGGCCGACCTGACGTTTGCGTCGCTGCCCTACAAGATCATGGCGCAGTTCCAGATCCCGCTTTACAACCAGATGCGCGAACGCGATGCCGAGTTCTACAGCAAGCTGGAGAAGGCCGGCTTCATGCTGGACTGGGGTGACGACGGCTCGGGCCTCTTCATGAAATACCTGCGGCGAGGCTCGGGTTATTACATCGACGTGGGCGCTTGCGACCTGATCATCGACGGCAGCGTGAAGCTGCAATCCAATACCGACGTCAGCCACCTGGCGCGCGATGCCGTCGTGTTGAAGAACGGCGTGACCTTGCCCGCGGACCTGGTCGTGTATGCCACCGGCTACGGCTCCATGAACGGCTGGGCCGCCGACCTGATCAGCCCGGAAGTTGCCGACAAGGTAGGCAAGTGCTGGGGCCTGGGATCGGACACCACCAAGGACCCCGGCCCGTGGGAAGGCGAACAGCGCAACATGTGGAAGCCGACTCAGCAGGAAGGGCTGTGGTTCCATGGCGGCAACCTGCATCAGTCGCGGCACTATTCGCAGTATCTGTCGCTGCAATTGAAGGCGCGCCACGTGGGCTTGCCGGTGCGGGTGTACGGCATGCAGGCGGTGCACCACAAGCGCTAGCCTGGCGTTGATGTGCCTGTCGCAAGCGGCCCCCGGCCGCTTGCACCCGCTTTACCCCAGCTTGCGCCCCGCCCCATCGCGGGGTAAATTGTTGACAATTCAGCGTTCACACAACGCTTTATCCCGATATTCACCCCGCAATTCGGACATATTGTTGACACTATGAGCAAAGTGCTGACGCTGCCAGGCGCGGCGCCCGGGGACGGCGAGACGCTGTCGGATCACATCTTCAAGAAGATCCAGGCGGCCATCGTCAAGGGCGAGATCGCCCCGGGCAGCAAGATTTCCGAACCCGAACTTGCGCGTATCCATGGCGTCAGCCGTGGGCCGCTGCGTGAAGCGCTGCATCGCCTGGAAGGCCAGAAGCTGCTGGTGCGCGTGCCGCATGCGGGCGCGCGGGTGGTCTCCTTGTCGCAGCAGGAATTGTCCGAGCTTTATGAGATTCGCGAATCGCTGGAAGGCACCGCATGCCGGCTGGCCGCCGAGCGCATGCCGCCGTCTGAAATCGCCGAGCTGCGCGAGGTACTGCACGCCCACGAACGCGATGCCGCTTTTCAAGCCGGCGTGGGTTACTACCAGCAGGAAGGCGATTACGATTTCCACTACCGCATCGTCAAGGGCAGCGGCAACCAGATGCTGTTTCGCATGCTGTGCGACGAGCTCTACCAACTGGCGCGCATGTACCGCATCCAGTATTCGACCACGCCCAACCGCCCCCGGCAGGCCTACGCCGAACATCACCGCATTCTTGACGCCATCGCAGACCGCGACGGCGAGCTGGCTGAAATCCTGATGCGCCGCCATATCCGCGCGTCACGTATCAACATCGAACAACAGATCGCGCAAAGCACGCTGACGCGCACGGAGGCATGATGAACCACTCGTACCGCAAGACCCTGCCCGGCACCCGCCTGGATTATTTCGATGCGCGCGCCGCCGTTGAAGCCATTGCGCCCGGCGCCTATGCCGGCCTGCCGTACACGTCGCGCGTGCTGGCCGAAAACCTGGTGCGCCGCTGTGACCCGGCGATGTTGACGGATGCGCTCAAGCAACTGATCGAGCGTCGCCGCGACTTGGACTTTCCGTGGTTTCCCGCGCGTGTGGTGTGCCATGACATCCTGGGCCAGACCGCGCTGGTGGACCTGGCGGGCCTGCGCGACGCCATCGCTGAAAAAGGCGGCGACCCGGCCAAGGTCAACCCGGTGGTGCCGGTGCAGTTGATCGTGGACCACTCGCTGGCGGTGGAATTTGACGGCACCGACCCCGACGCCTTTGCCCGCAACCGCGCGGTGGAAGACCGCCGCAACGAAGACCGCTTCCATTTCATCGACTGGACCAAGCAGGCCTTTCGCAACATCGAAGTGGTGCCGCCGGGCAACGGCATCATGCACCAGATCAACCTGGAACGGATGTCGCCCGTGATCTACACACAGGACGGCGTGGCGTTCCCGGACACGCTGGTGGGCACCGACAGCCACACGCCGCACGTGGACGCGTTGGGCGTGATCGCCATCGGCGTGGGCGGGCTGGAAGCCGAAAACGTGATGCTGGGCCGCGCCTCGTGGATGCGCCTGCCGGACATCATCGGCGTGGAACTTACCGGCCGCGCGCAGCCGGGCATTACCGCCACCGACGTGGTGCTGACGCTGACCGAGTTCCTGCGCAAAGAAAAAGTGGTGGGCGCATATCTGGAGTTCTTCGGCGAAGGCGCCGCCAGCCTGACCTTGGGCGACCGCGCCACCATCTCGAACATGGCTCCTGAATACGGCGCCACCGCCGCCATGTTCTCGATCGATCAGCAGACCATCGACTACCTGCGCCTGACCGGCCGCGAAGACGAACAGATTGCGCTGGTGGAAACCTACGCCAAGACGGCGGGCCTGTGGTCCGACAGCCTGGCGACCGCCGAATACGAACGCGTGCTGCGCTTTGACCTGTCGACGGTCGTGCGCACGCTGGCCGGCCCGTCCAATCCGCACCGCCGCCTGCCCGTCTCGGACCTGGCCGAACGTGGTATTTCCGGCGTGGTCGAAAACGCACCGGGCTTGATGCCCGACGGCGCGGTCATCATTGCCGCCATCACCAGCTGCACCAACACCAGCAACCCGCGCAACGTGATTGCCGCCGGCCTGTTGGCACGCAATGCGCGCCGCGCCGGCCTTGCCCGCAAGCCGTGGGTGAAGAGCTCGCTGGCGCCCGGCTCCAAGGCGGTACAGCTGTACCTGGAGGAAGCCGGGCTGTTGCCGGATCTGGAAGCGCTGGGCTTCGGCGTCGTCGCCTTCGCCTGTACCACGTGCAACGGCATGTCGGGCGCGTTGGACCCGGTCATCCAGCAAGAAATCATCGACCGCGATCTGTATTCCACAGCCGTGCTGTCCGGCAACCGCAACTTCGACGGCCGCATCCATCCGTACGCCAAGCAAGCGTTCCTGGCGTCGCCTCCGCTGGTGGTGGCCTATGCGATTGCCGGCACCATCCGCTTTGACATCGAACGCGATGTGCTGGGCGTGGATGGCAACGGCAAGGAGATTCGCCTGAAAGACATCTGGCCCAGCGACGAAGAGATCGACGCCATGGTCAAGACGGCGGTCAAGCCCGAGCAGTTCCGCAAGGTGTACGCGCCGATGTTCGGCATTCAGGAAGACCGTAAAGCGGGCGTCAGCCCCTTGTACGATTGGCGCCCGCAAAGCACCTACATTCGCCGTCCGCCGTACTGGGAAGGCGCGCTGGCCGGCGAGCGCACGCTGCGCGGCATGCTGCCGCTGGCGGTGCTGGGCGACAACATCACCACCGACCACCTGTCGCCGTCCAACGCCATCCTGATGGACAGCGCGGCCGGCGAATACCTGCACAAGATGGGCCTGCCCGAAGAGGACTTCAACTCTTACGCCACCCATCGCGGCGACCACCTGACCGCGCAGCGCGCCACCTTCGCCAATCCCAAGCTCTTTAACGAGATGGTGACCAACGAAGACGGCACGGTGAAGCAGGGATCGCTGGCGCGCGTAGAGCCCGAAGGCCGCGAGATGCGCATGTGGGAAGCCATCGAAACGTACATGCATCGCAAGCAGCCGCTGATCATCGTGGCGGGTGCCGATTACGGCCAGGGCTCGTCGCGCGACTGGGCGGCCAAGGGCGTGCGGCTGGCGGGTGTGGAAGCCATCGTGGCCGAAGGCTTTGAACGCATCCACCGCACCAACCTGATCGGCATGGGCGTCTTGCCGCTGGAATTCAAGCCGGGCGTGAACCGCAAGACCTTGGCGCTGGACGGCACCGAAAGCTATGACGTGATCGGCGAACGCCAGCCGCGCGCGGACCTGACGCTGGTGATCCATCGCCGCGATGGCCAGACCGTGCAGGTGCCGGTGACGTGCCGTCTGGACACCGCGGAAGAAGTGTCCATCTACGAAGCCGGCGGCGTGCTGCAACGCTTTGCGCAGGACTTCCTGGAAGCCGAATCCGTTGCGGGCGACACCAAGAAGGCCGGCTAAACCGGGCTGCGCACCGCCGCCCTGACCCTCACAGACACCAGGACATCCCCATGGCTCATGCTCCTCAGACCAAAGTTACCGCCACCTACATGCGCGGCGGCACCAGCAAAGGCGTGTTCTTCAAGCTTGACGACCTGCCCGAATCCGCGCGCGTGCCCGGCCCGGCGCGCGACGCGTTGCTGCTACGCGTGATCGGCAGCCCCGACCCCTACGGCAAGCAGATCGACGGCATGGGTGCGGCCACCTCCAGCACCAGCAAGACCGTCATCGTCGGCAAAAGCACGCAGCCGGATCACGACGTGGACTACCTGTTCGGCCAGGTCTCCATTGACCAGCCGTTCGTGGACTGGAGCGGCAACTGCGGCAACCTGTCGGCGGCCGTCGGCCCCTTCGCCATCACCAACGGCCTGGTCGACCCGGCGCGCGTGCCGGACAACGGCGTGGCGGTTGTGCGCATCTGGCAGGCCAACATCAAGAAAACCATCATCGCTCACGTGCCCATGACGGACGGCGCGGTGCAGGAGACCGGCGACTTCGAACTGGACGGCGTGACCTTTCCCGCCGCCGAATTGCGCCTGGAATTCATGGACCCGGCCGAAGACGGCGACGGCGGCTCGATGTTCCCCACGGGCAATCTGGTGGACGACCTGGAAGTGCCGGGCGTGGGCACGTTCAAGGCCACGATGATCAATTCCGGCATCCCGACCATCTTCCTGGAAGCGGCTGCGCTGGGCTACACCGGCACGGAATTGCAGGACGACATCAACAGCGACGCCGCCGCGCTGGCCCGCTTCGAGACCATTCGCGCGCATGGGGCGCTGCGCATGGGCCTGATCGAAAAACTGGAAGAGGCCGCCAGCCGCCAGCACACGCCGAAGGTCGCTTTCGTGGCGCCGCCCAAGGCCTACGTGTCATCCAGCGGCAAGCAGATTGGCGCGAGCGATATCGACGTGCTGGTGCGCGCGCTGTCCATGGGCAAGCTGCACCACGCGATGATGGGCACGGCCTCGGTCGCCATCGCCACCGCCGCAGCCGTGCCGGGCACGCTGGTCAACCTGGCCGCCGGCGGCACCGAACGCGACAACGTCAACTTCGGCCACCCCTCCGGCACGCTGCGCGTAGGCGCACAAGCGCAGTTGGTGAACGGCGAATGGAAAGTCACCAAGGCCATCATGAGCCGCAGCGCGCGCGTGCTGATGGAAGGCCGCGTGCACGTGCCGCGAATCGGGTTCTAAGGCGGGGCGGCGCAATCAGGCAGGCGCGGGCTTCGCGCCTGGGCCTGGGTCCAGCACTTTCAACACCGCCGCCCCCGTCGCCAGCACCTGCCCGGCGACGCTTAATTCCCCCCGCATGAACACCAGGCTGGACGTGGCGCGCAGGACGTCTCCGCGCACCTCCAGGAACTGGCCCGCGCGTGCCGCCGCCAGGAAGTGCGTGTCCAGTTGCACCGTGACGCACGCGCGGCGGCCCAAGGCTTGCCAGGCGATGGCGCTTAAGCCGTGGTCCAGCAGCGCGGTCAACAAGCCGCCGTGTACGACGCCTGCCGGGTTCAGGTGATTCTCGGTGGCCAAGAGTCCGTAGGCCCACGCTTGCCCTTCCTTGCGCACCCATAAGGGGCCGATCAGTCCGGCGAAGCCGGGTAGTGATTTGCGGTGCCAGCCATCGGCGGCAAGGGATTCGGGATTGGCGGGGTGCGACATGGCGTCAGCTCCGTGTGGACAGCAGTTGCGACAGCGTGTGCGCTTCCGCTTGCAATTCCTTGGCCAGCGCGTGCGCGCGGGCGTCGTCCAGTTGTTCGGCCAGGCCCGCGGCCACCAGTGAATGCGTCATGCGCTTGTGGCTGTCGAGCACGGGCACGGCGATGACGACGACGCCGTTGATGTAGTGGTTGCGATCCAGGCTGTAGCCCTCGCGCCGCACCGCGTCGATGTCGGCTTTCCACTCCGCATAGGCGGGCGCCTGATCCCAGCGCAAGGCCTTGAATCGGCGTTCCAGTTCTTTGTCCGACAGGTCTGAAAACGCGGCCACCAAACGGCCCGTTGCGCTGATCAGCGCGGGGAAGCGGCTGCCCACGTCCACGTGCAGACGGAAGGGCGCGGTCGAGCGCGACAGCGCCAGCACCACCATGTGTTCGCTGCCCGCCACTTCGACGCCGATGGCCGTGACGTTCGCGCTGCTGGACAGCTTGTCCAGCACCGGCTGCACCAACGCCGGGAAGGGGCTGCTTTCGATCACGCTGCGCGCCAGGGTCAACATGCCCACGCCCAGGCTGTAGCGCTTGGTGCCGGTGTCGACCTTCACCAACCCTTCTTCCACCAGCACACGAAGTATGTGCAGGCAGGTGCTGGTGACCATGCCCAGCTCCTGCGAGATGGCCTTCAAGGTCATGGCCTCGCCGCCACGGCCCAGCAATCGCAAGATGGCGATTGACCGCGTTACCGCCGGCACGGGGCGCACGCGCGGCCCCGCCACGGCGGTGGATTCCTGGGAACTGGCTTCACTCATCGGGCTCTCCGGTTTTTATTGCGGCAAGCATACCTTGCGCGGGACAAAACGCGTCCCCTAATTGCCGCCGGAAATTGTCTATATACAATCGATAAACGTCATTGACAATTTAAAAGCCGGCGCGCATAGTCGCTTCAACGGCTTGCCAGACCCACACAGGTACGACGACATGACGATGCTGACGCAGACCACCTCATACGCCGACGCGCAGGCGCTTTGCACTTCCGAGAAGCTTTGGGAGTTGTTCGATGGCAACCGCGACCGCATGAACATTGCGCACGAATGCATCGACCGGCACGCGCACAAGGACCAGCCCGCGATCATCCTGGTGCGAGCAACCGGCGCTGATGAAACCTTCAGCTTCCAACAGATCGCCGAGGCGTCCTCGCGCTTTGCGCACTACCTGGCCGATCAGGGCATTGGCGCCGGCGACCGCGTGGCCGTCATGCTGGAACCGTCGCTGGCGTTCTATGTGGCCATGTTCGGCGCCATGAAGCGCGGCGCGATCGCGGTGCCGCTGTTCACCCTGTTTGGGCCGGACGGCATCCGGCTGCGCGTGCAGGATTGCCAGCCGCGCATGCTGGTCACCAACGCCGACAAGGCGCCGATGGTGGCGGCCGCCGACGACATGCGCGTGGTGATCGCGGACGACGCATTCCTGGCATCGCTGGACCGATTCCCCGCGCAATACGACTGCAACACGCAAGCCGATGACCTGGCCATCTTCCAGTACACATCGGGCACCACCCGCGAACTGCCCGACGCCGTGCGCCACACGCATCGCGCGCTGGTCACCTTGATGCTGGCCGCGCTGTACGGCACCGGCGTGCGCCCCAGCGACCGCTACATGTGCCCGTCATCCCCGGCGTGGGGGCATGGCCTGTGGCACGGCACGCTCGCGCCCCTGGCGATGGGCGTGACCATCGGCGCCTATGCCGGCAAGTTCAACGCCGAACGCCTGCTGCAAGCCTTGCAGGACCACGCGTTCAACAACATCTCGGCGGCCGCCACGCATTACCGGATGATGCGCAACTCTGGCGCGGCGGGCCAATATCGCTACCAGATAGACAAGGTGTCTTTTACCGGCGAACCCATCGACAGCGAGACCTCTGCCTTTGTCCAGGCAACCTTTGGACGCCCGGTGTGCAGCATGTACGGCACGACGGAAATCGGCGTGTGCCTGGTGAACTACCCGGGCGCGCCAGACTTCACCGTCAAGGCGGGATCGCTGGGCAAGCCCGTGCCCGGCCTGCGCGTCCAGGTGCAGGATGCCAACGGCGCGCCCTGCCCGCCCGGGGTGACGGGCGAACT
This sequence comes from Achromobacter sp. RT286_PF, assembly GCF_059760425.1. Classification (NCBI taxonomy): domain Bacteria; kingdom Pseudomonadati; phylum Pseudomonadota; class Betaproteobacteria; order Burkholderiales; family Alcaligenaceae; genus Achromobacter; species Achromobacter sp. RT286_PF. The sequence goes on along the minus strand of NZ_JCBAMR010000007.1, from coordinate 44,472 downwards.
GAAACTGTGGCGACGCGACGCCTGGGTAGCCACCAAGGACTTGGGCCGCGTCGACGAAGACGGCTATTTCTGGCATGGCGGCCGCGCCGACGACGTCATCATTTCCGCCGGGTGGACGATGAGCGCCGTTGAAATCGAAGACGCCATCCTGAAACACCGCGACGTCACCGAAGCCGCCGCCATCGGCGTGCCCGACGCGCTGCGCGGCCAGGTCGTCAAGGCGTTCGTGGTGTCGGCCCGGCCGGGTGACGACGTCTTCGTGGAAGAAATCCAGAACACCGTGCGCAGCCAATTGGCGCAACACGAATATCCGCGTCAGGTGGTGTTTGTGCCTGAGCTGCCCAAGACGCCGGCCGGGAAAATTCATCGCCGCAAACTGCGCGAACAGGAACTTGCAGCGCCCTCCGCGAACATCAACGCCGCCACATCCCCTGACACCCCCACCGACGCCTCCACCAACACCCCCACCAACAAAACACCCGCCGCGCCCGCCGCGCACGTATGACCCATCCCCAGGAGACATCATGCTGACCGAAACCAAACCGCAAGTGCAGCCCCAAGCCCAGGCCCCCACGAAGACCGAACGCAGCTTCCCGAAGATCACCGAGCGCGGCCTGGACGAACTGCGCGCGCGGATCGGCGTGAAGATCGGCGCCACCGCCGAACCGTGGTGCTACGAAGCCACGCGCGACAACATCCGCCACTACGCGCACGGCATCGGCGATGACAACCCGTTGTGGTCGGACCCCGACTACGCCGCCAAGACGCAGCATGGCGGCATCATCGCCTTGCCCAGCTTTTTGTTTTCCACCAGCCGCATCGTGTCGGGCTACGTGGGTGGCCTGCCCGGCGTGCACGCCATGTGGTCAGGCGCCGACTGGACCTGGCACAAGACCGTCAAGCGCAACGACGTGATCTCGACCGAAGCGCACCTCAAAGACCTGGTTGAACACCAGACGCGCTTTGCCGGCCGCGCCGTGCAACAGATCTATCACGTGGATTTTTTCAACCAGGACGGCGACAAGGTGGCCGAGGCCGACAGCTGGTGCTTTCGCACCGAACGCGACCACGCCCGCGAACAAGGCAGCAAGTACAAGGAAGTGCGTGCCCGCGAACCGCGCCGCTACAGCCCTGAAGAAATCAAGGAAGCCTACAAGCTGTACGCGCAGGAAGAAGTGCGCGGCGCCACGCCCCGTTACTGGGAAGACGTGAAGGAAGGCGAAGAACTGCCCGTGATGTTCAAGGGCCCCATGACGGTGACCGGCTTCATTGCCTACGCGCAAGGCTGGGGTGGCTTGTACATCCGCGCCAACAAGCTGGCCTGGCAACTGATTGACGCGCATCCGGGCGTGGGCATCACCAACCGCTTCGGCATTCCCGACGTGCCGGAACGCGTGCACTGGGAAGAAGAATTCGCGCTGGAAGTGGGCGCGCCGGGCGCCTACGACTACGGTCCCGAACGCAATTCGTGGTTGACGCATCACCTGACGAACTGGATGGGCGATGACGGCTTCCTGCGCAAGTCCACGTGCAAGATTCGCCGCCACAACCCCGAAGGCGACATGCTTTTCTTCAAGGGCCGCGTCAAGCGCAAGTATGTGGAAGACGGCCGGCACCTGGTGGAAATCGAACAGGAAGCGCGCAACCAGGACGATGAGTTGTCCGTGCTGGGCTCGGGCGTGGTTGAATTGCCCACCCGTGCGTAAGCCGTATCGCGCACATGGCCCTCATGACTGCATGATGCATGGGCGGCGCGGGCGCAGCGCGCGCCCCGCTGCCTGATTTCCGACGGCTGACCGGCCGCCGCTGCTTGCCATGATCGCGCGCGGGTTTGCCGCCCGCGCGTCCGACATGACCAAACCGAGGTCAATGATGTCTGGTTCATCGGAGCATGCTGCACACGCCCCCCCCGCCCGCGCCGCCGGCGCGCTGGAAGGCATTCGGGTCATCGATCTATCCAGGGTGCTGGCCGGGCCGCTCTGCACGCAGATGTTGTCCGACCAGGGCGCTAGCGTCATCAAGGTCGAGCCGCCCGGTGGCGACGAAACTCGAGCACTAGGCCCGCCCGTCAACGCGGACGGCGACGCGGCCTACTTCACCGCCATCAACCGGGGCAAGCGCGCCATTGGCCTGGACTTGTCCTTGCCTGGCGGTCGCGACGTCCTGCTGCGCCTGCTGCAAGAGGCCGATGTGCTGGTCGAGAATTTCTTGCCCGGCACCATGGCCAAGTGGGGCCTGGATTACGAAACAGATTTGAAGCCGCGCTTTCCCCAGCTGATCTATTGCGCCATTTCAGGCTTTGGCGAAGACGGCCCGCTGGGCGGCATGCCTGGCTACGACGCCATCCTGCAAGCCATGTGCGGCTTGATGAGCGTGAACGGTGACGCGGCCGGCGGCCCGACGCGCATCGGCATCCCCATCGTTGACCACCTGACCGGCTACACCGCGCAGTCGGGCATCTTGCTGGCGCTGTACCACCGCGCACGCACGGGCCAGGGCCAGCGCGTTGACGTGACCTTGTTCGACACCGCGTTAAGCCTGCTGGTGCCGCACGCGGCCAACTGGATGCACACGGGCCAGACGCCCGCGCTGATGGGCAGCGCGCATCCGAATATCGCGCCATACGACCGGTTTGCATGCCGCGACGGCGAGATTTTTTTGGGTGTGGTCAACGACCGCCAGTTCCGCAAATTCTGCGATTACGCCGGGTTGGGCGCCTTGCTGGAAGACGCGCGCTTTGGCACCAACCGCCAGCGGCTGGAACACCGCGACGCCTTGCGCGCCGCCATCGAGCAAGCGCTGGCCCAACGCACGCGTGCCGATCTCTGCCACGACCTGATGCGGCTGGGCGTGCCGGCCGGCCCCATCAACAGCGTGCCGGAAGCGTTTGAACAGGCGCACGCGGTGCATCGCGGCATGCGCGTGTTGCGCGACGGCTATCAAGGCATTGGTCCGGCCACACGCTTGTCCGAAGCGCCCACGCGCATCGGCCGCCCCCCGCCCGGCTTTGGGCAACACACCGATGAAGTCTTGCGGCAAGCGGGGTATGACGACACGCACATCGCCGGCTTGCGGGAAGACGGCATCTTGCCGCTCGGGCCCGCGCGCAAGCGATAGCAGGCAACAGCAACGACGGCAGCAGCAGCAGCAGCAGCAGCAGCAGCAGCAGCAGCAGCAGCAGCAGCAGCAGCAGCAGCAGCACCGCGGCAACGGCAGCAGCCGCGTCCGCGGCATCACGACCCTATAAAAAAATCCAGGAGACCACCATGAAACCCTTACGCATGATCGCCGCGCTGGCGGCATCCGTTCTGTTCACACAGCCGGTGTCGGCCGCGGACAGCTATCCCTCAAAGCCGGTGCGCATCATCGTGCCCTACCAGGCAGGACAGGGCACCGACGTGGCCGCCCGGTATCTAGGCGAGTATCTGGCGCGCAGCATGGGCCAGCCGTTCATCGTCGAAAACCGGCCGGGTGCGGGCGGCAACATCGGCGCGTCCGAAGCGGCTCGCGCCGCCCCCGACGGCTACACCTTGCTGATGGGGACCAACGGCACGCACGTGCTGAATCAGTACATCTATGCGTCCACCAATTTCGACCCCGCGAAAGACTTCGCGCCCATCATGCTGGTCAGCTCGTTTCCGATGGTGTTGCTGACCGCGCCCGGCTCGCCCTACAACAGCCTGTCCGACCTGCAAGACGCCGCGAAGTCCAAGGCCGACAGCGTCAATGTCGGCATGCCCAGCACCACGGCGCGGCTGGTGTTCGAATTGCTCAAGCAACAAGGCGTGGCCAGCATCCGGGGCATTCCGTACAAGGGTTCGGCAACCGCCACCACGGACCTGATGGGCGGCCAGGTGCAGCTGGGCATCGACACCGTCAGCGCCGCGCGCTCGTTCATTACCAGCGGCAAGCTGCGCGCGTTGGCCGTCACGTCGCTGAAGGAATCCGCGTTGTTGCCGGGCGTAAAGCCGGTGTCGGCGCAGGGCCTGCCCGACTTCCAGGTGATTGCGTGGAACGGCTTGTACGCCCCCAAGGGCACGCCGCCCGCCGTGGTGCAGAAGTTGAACGCGGAACTTGCCAAGGCGTTGGCGCAGCCAGAAGTGCGTCAACGCCTGCTGGAACTTGGCCACGAGCCCGGCGGCGGCACGCCCGCTGAACTGGAAGCCTTTGCGCGTAGCGAACGGCTGAAGTGGCAACCGCTGATCATCCAGGCCGGACTGAAAGCGGAATAGCCTCTCACCGCATTTGCTTTGCACCCAACGCCCGGGCCTCGCTCCCGGGCGTTTTGCATGGGGCTCGCATCCAGGGTTAACCCCAGCAGAATAAATACCTATAACCTCAGAGAATATAACTATCGCTAGCCCACCCGTCAGCCAATGCGCTGGCCCACCCGCTAGACGAACCCAAACCAGAACAACCCTCCGGGAGACAAAACATGGCGCTGCCCACCCTCAAGCATTTCATCAACGGCCAGTACGCCGAATCCACGGGCTCTGAATACTTCGACCTGATCAGCCCGGTCACCGCCCAGCCTATCGCACGCTCTCCCAACGCCAACGCCGCCGACGTCGATGCCGCCTACGCCGCCGCCAGCGCGGCCTTCAAGACCTGGGGTCGCAGCACCCCGTCCGCGCGCCAGCAGGCGTTATTGAAATTGGCCGACGCCGTCCAGGCCAACAGCGACCGCCTGGTCGAGGCCCAGAGCCGCAACACCGGCCAGCTCAAGCACTTGATCGCCTCTGAAGAAGTCGCTGTCTGCGTCGATCAGATCCGTTTCTTTGCCGGCGCCGCGCGCTTTCTGGAAGGCAAGGCCACGGGCGAATACATGGAAGGTTTGACGTCCAGCATCCGCCGCGAACCGCTGGGCGTGGTGGGCCAGGTCACCCCCTGGAACTATCCCCTGATGATGGCCGTCTGGAAGATCGCGCCGGCCCTGGCAGCAGGTAACACGGTAGTGCTCAAGCCCAGCGACACCACGCCCGAAAGCACCTTGCTGCTGGCCGAACTGGCCGCGCCGTTCTTCCCCGCCGGCGCGTTCAACGTGGTGCTGGGCAATGCCGCCACGGGCGCCAAGGTGGTGTCGCACAAGACCCCGGCGCTGGTGTCCATCACCGGCTCGGTGCGAGCCGGCCTGCAAGTGGCCGCGTCCGCCGCCGCCAACCTGACCCGCGCACATCTGGAGCTGGGCGGCAAGGCGCCGGTCGTCGTCTTTGAAGACACCGACCTGGACCGCGCCGCGCAACACATCGCACTGACGGGCTTCTTCAATGCGGGGCAGGATTGCACCGCCGCCACCCGCGTCATCGTGGCTGAATCCGTGCACGACGCGTTCGTCACCAAGCTGGTGGCCGCGGCTATCGACACCCGCTTTGGCGACCCCGACGATCAGGACGCGCTGTACGGTCCGCTGAACAATGCCGCGCAGCTGGAACGCGTGCAGGGCTTCATCACCCGCCTGCCTGCCCACGCCCGCGTTGAAACCGGCGGCCGCCAGGCCGCGCGCGCCGGGTACTACTTCGAACCCACCGTCATCACCGGCCTGCAACAGCAGGACGAAGCCATCCAGACCGAAGTCTTCGGCCCTGTCATTACGGTGCAGAAGTTTGCTGGCGAAGAACAGGCCATCGCCATGGCCAACGACGTGGAATACGGCCTGGCCGCCAGCGTCTGGACACGCGATCACGGCCGTGCGCAGCGCCTGTCGCGCGAGCTGGACTTCGGCACGGTATGGATCAACACGCACATTCCGCTGACCGCCGAAGCCCCGCACGGCGGCTTCAAGCGGTCGGGCTATGGCAAGGACTTGTCCGCCTATGGCTTCGAGGAATACACGCGCGTCAAGCACGTGATGAGCGCGCACGACTGACCGGGGAAACATCATGAGCACCCAACACACGCCCACCACCCAAGCCGATGCGCTGCGCGAACGCGTTGCCCGCGCGCACCATGAATTGTTCACGCTGCGCGACACCGGCGCGCTGGAACGTTATTTCTCGCCGCGCTTCATCGAGCATTCCCCCTTGGTCAAAAGCGGGCTGGACGGCCTGTTCATGCTGGTCCAGGAACATCCCGACCTGAAGCACGAGGCCCACCGCGTGCTGGTGGACGGCGACCTGGTCGCCATCCACGGCCGCTACACCGGCCTGGGCGAACAGCCGCTGGTCGGCTTTGACATCTATCGCGTGGCCGACAACCGCATCGTCGAACATTGGGATGGCCTGGTGCCCGAAGCGCCGCCCAACGCCAGTGGCCGCACCCAGCTGGACGGCCCGACGCAACCGCGCGCCGACCAGGACGTCGATGAAAACCGAGCGCTGGTGCTGGGCTTTTTCACGCGCGCCCTGATCGAAGGCGACTATCAAGCGTTCATCGACAACTGCAACGGCGAAGCCTTCCACCAGCACAGCCCGGACATTGCCGACGGCACGGCAGCCGTCATCGGCTTTCTGAACCAGCTGCGCGAATCCGGCCAGGGCCTGCAATACAGCCGCATCCATCGCTGCGTGGCCGAAGGCGACTTCGTGCTGACGCATTCCGAGGGCAGCATCGCCGGCCAGCGCCACGCCTACTTTGAACTGTGGCGCGTGCAAGACGGCAAGGTCGTCGAACTCTGGGATGCCATCGCGCCCGTGCCCGACGATAGCCAGGCGCTACATCGCCATGGCATCTTCTAGCGCCGTGGCATGATGCACGTTTTCCATTCGCGCCGGAGCCCCCCATGACCGCCCACGCCATCGTCTATGCACCGATTGGCCAAGGCACGCGCTCGGAGCAGGTCGTCGAACGCCTCAGCAATGCGATCGTCGCCGGCCTGCTGCATCCCGACGAACAGCTGCCCAACGAGAACGAGTTGTCGCGCCTGATGGGCGTGTCGCCCGTAACCATGCGCGAGGCCTTGAACACCTTGCGCGCGCGCCAGCTGATCGACACCCGGCGCGGGCGCAATGGGGGCAGCTTCGTGTGCCCCGTGCCGGCGCAGATGATGCACGACCGCCATCCGCTGCGCCTGGCCACGCCGGGCGATCTGGCCGACCTGGGCGAGCTGCATTGCGCCGTGATCGGCCACAGCGCCAAGCTGGCCGCGCAGCGTTCAACGGCTGACGATCACCGGCGCCTGGCGCAAGAGATCGACCAGTTCGAAGCGGCTAAGGCGGCGCAGGCGCGCGCGCAGGCGGACATGCGTTGCCTGCTGCTGCTGGCCACGCACGCGCAGTCGGCGCGGCTGGCCAACCAAGAGCTTGAAATCCAGGCGGAATGGGCGCCGCTGGTTGCCGCGCTGTATCCGCACGGGTCGGTGCACGCCGAGATGGTGGCGGCGTATCGCCGGCTGCAAGCGGCGCTGCAAGCGGGCGACGATCTTGCCGGCAGCGCGCTTGCCCTGGACATGATCAGCACGCAGACGGACCACCTGCTTGAACACAAACTGCGGTTGGACGCCACGGCGCCGCCGCCACAACAGACCTAGGGCCGCTGAACGCCGGCGGCAACCTTGGCTACAGGAGACGGCAGATGAACGAAGACGCGCATATCGACCGGGCCCACGGCATTCTGGACTGCGTCGTGAACGACGCCCGGAACACCGCCGCCGCGCTGGCCGAGGCCGCCGCGCAGATTCTGTCGGGCCAGACCCCGACGCCCGGTAGCGGCCTGCGGCTGTCGGCGGACCATCGCCGCGCGCTGCAAACCCACATCCAGGTGGCGCTGCAACTGAACCCCTGGTGCAACGGCGCGGGCTTCGCCAGCTTTGAAGCGCATGCCGACACCGATGACGGCTACTGGACGCTGGAATGGTGGCAGCAAGAGGGGCGCTCCCTGCAACACGTGCCCCTGGAACGCAATCAGGAAACGCGGCGGCGGCTGGATTTTCGCGCGTTCGCCTGGTTCGACCAGCCCGCGCGCCGCCATCTTCCCGTTATCGAAGGCCCCTACGTGGACTACATCTGCAACGGCGCCTACACCATCACCGCCGCGCATCCCGTGCTGGTCCGCCAGGCGTTTGCCGGCGTGGCCGCCGTGGATGTTCTGGTCTCCACGCTGGACCGCATGCTGCTGCCCGCGTTGCGGCGCATCGGCAAGCCCGCGTTGGTGCTGAACTCGGATTCGCGCGTGGTCATGTCCACCGCCCACCGCATTCGCACCGGCAGCCTGTGGCAGCCGCAACACGGTGACCGCCTTATCGGCGCCCCCGGCGCGCTACGCCTGGCGGTGCTGCCCGCCCCGCCATCACACGCGCCGGGCGGCCATGCCGGCCAGCCCAGCCTGCCCGGATTGGCGCACAGCCCCGGCAGCTGACGGGTCCGACGCGCCGGCACGACGCCCGCCCGCGCCCACGCCCATTCCCTTAATTCTTTGCAATCCCTTGGCGCCCCCGCGCGCCGATGACGCCGCCCGCGCTCACGCCCGGCGCGGATGGCGCACATCTTTACAAACCAGGAGACCCCCCATGAAGTGGTATCTGCAAGCCCTGAAACACTACGCCGTCTTCCAAGGCCGCGCACGGCGTCGCGAATATTGGTACTTCGTGCTGTTCCAGCTGATGGCCGTGTTGGCGATCTCGGCGGTGGAACGCGCGCTGGCCATCGCCAATCCTGAAATCCTGTTTGGCTGGTACACGGCGGGCTTTCTGCTGCTGACGCTGCTGCCCGCGCTGGCCGTCACCATCCGCCGCCTGCACGACACCGGCCGCAGCGGCTGGTGGGGCTTGCTGCATGCCGTGCCCGTCATCGGCACGCTGCTGTTGCAGCCCTTCATGCTGCCCGCCGGCGCTCCCGGCCGCAACCGCTTCGGCCCGGCCCCCACGGCCTGAGCCCTTTCCCGATTCCAGGAACATCGACATGACATTGAATCGACGCGAATTCATCCTCAAGACAGCGGCGGCCACAACGACGGCCACCGCCGTCGGCGCACTGGGCTTGTGGCCCGCGACCTCGCACGCCTTGACCACCGCCTACGCCAGTGTGCCGCCGCGCGACACCATGCTGCCGCCCGCCCAATTGCTGCACGATGCCCAGCCGATACCCACCCGGCTGGGCATTGATCCGCGCATCTGGAACTGGCGGCGCGACGCCAAACCCACCGACCCCATGCCCGCCAACTACTACGAGGCCTCGCTGTCCGAGTGGCCCGCCTTCGGCCCGCTGCCGGGCGATGTGGACTGCGAAGTGGTCGTCATCGGAGGCGGCCTGCTGGGCGCGTCCACCGCCTTGCACCTGGCCGAAGCCGGCGTCGACGTCGTGCTGATCGAAAAAGACCATATCGGTTCAGGCGCATCGGGCCGTAACGGCGGCCAGATGACACCGGGCCTGGCGCGCTGGGAAGCGGGCACGATGCTGGACAACCTGCCGTTGGACGACGCGCGGCGGCTGTGGCGCTTTGCCTCGGTCGAAGCCATGGAAACGGTGGACGGCCTGCGCGAGCGCTACGGCTTCGACTGCGACCGCAAGCGCGGCCACGTCACGGCGGCGGTGCATGCGGGCCATATGGGCGCGCTGGTTGAAAATGCCGACGCGCGTCGGCGGCTGGGCGACGACGCCGTCAAGATCATCGGCCGGCATGAACTGAAAGAACAGTACGTGCAGTCCGACATCTATTTCGGCGCGGCCATCGACAGCGGCGGCGGCCAGGTGCAGCCCTTGGCGCTGCTGCGCGGTCTGATCCACGCCTTCGTCAAACTGGGCGGCCGCGTCTACGACAACACCGCCGCGCAAGCCATCGACGAATCGCCGGGCAATACGCGCGTGACGACGGCGCAAGGCGCCATCAAGGCACGCCGCGCCGTGGTGCTGGCCGTGCACAGCGCCACCTTCCAGTTCATGCCGGGCAGCTCAACCACCGTGCCGTTCTTCACCTACGTGGCCGTTACCCCGCCGCTGGGCGATACGCTGAACGCGCTGATCCCGTCCGGCCTGCCCATCTACGACACGCAGCTGCAAATCGACTACTACCGGCCGGTGCGCAACAACCGGCTGCTGTTCGGAGGCCAGGGCACCGGCAACTCGTGGTCGCCGCGCGACGTCAACAACTACCTGCTGGATCGCATCAAGACCGTGTTCCCGCAATTGGAAAACCCGGCGCTGGAATATTCCTGGAGCGGCATCAGCGACCTGACGCTGAACGGCGCGACCGACAGCCGCAAGAGCGCGGGCGATGTGCCCGTGTACATGGTGCACGGCTGGAGCGGCCACGGCGTGGCGCAAACGGTGCGCATCGGCCGCGCCATCAGCGATGACGTCACCGGCCGCAACACCGACTACGCCATGCTGACGCGCTTTGACCATGCGGGCATCCCGCTGGGACGCCACTTGTCGCCCGTGGCCATCCCGCTGATCAAGGGTGCGCTGGGTGTGATGGGCATCCTGAACCCGGCCGACATGGTGTCGTTCTAGCCGCGCGTCCTGGCGCCTGCCGATCAGGCTCCGGTCAGGGCGGCAGACCGCGCGCGGTCGCGGCCCTTGATGGCTATGGCTACCGCCACCCACAGCAGCACCACGGCCAGCGCATAGGTCCACCGCATGCCCGCCGCCAACGCGGCGGGCGACGCCAACCGCAGGTCGACACTGCCAGCGCCCCACGCAAACACGGCGCCCATCAACGACGCGCCCGTAATGAACCCCAGGTTGCGCGACAAGTTCAAGACGCCCGCCACCGCCCCGCGCTGGTCCGCCTGCGCGCTGCCCATGACGGCGCTGCTGTTGGCGGCCTGAAACAGCGCATAGCCGCTGGTGATCACAGCCAGCGGCGCCACGTACCCCGCAATGCCAAAGGCGGCCGGCACCCACGGCAGCACCGCCGCGCCGGCGGTCATCGCCACCAAGCCGGCCAGCATCACGCGTTGCGCGCCAAACCGATCCACCGCCCGCCCGGCCGGCACCCCCACTAGCGCCGCGACGACAGGGCCGCACGACATCACCAGGCCTACCCCCGCGGTGTCCAGGCCCAACGCGCCGCCCAGGTAGAACGGCCCCACGACCAGCGTCGTCATCATCACGGTAGACACCAACCCATTCGTCGCCACGCCCGCGCTTAACGCGGGTTGGCGAAACAGCGACAGTTGGACAAGCGGGGACGCTGCTCGGGCTTGACGCCACACGAACGCCCCGCTGGCCATGGCCGCCGCAGCAAGCAGCGCGGCATTGGCGGCCCCGAAGCCGCCACCGGCGGTCATCGCCAATGCGTAGGCGGCGATGCCGCACGCCAACAGCGCCGAGCCGGGCACATCGAATCGTGCGCCTGAGGTCGCGGGGCGCAGCGGATGCACCGGGCCGCCTTGCGCGCCGTCTTTGGGCAAATGAACCCACGCCAGCCCGAATGCCAACACGCCCAGCGGCACGTTGATCAGAAAAATCGAAGGCCAGCCAAACGCCCCGATCAACAGCCCGCCCAACGTCGGCCCCAAGGCGGTACCGATGGCCGACATCGTCCCCATCAGCCCCATGACGCTACCCGTCTTCTCCTTGGCCACGGACGCGCTGGCGAACGCCATGGTCAGCGCCATCATGATCGCCGCACCCAGGCCCTGCACCGCACGCGCCGCAATCAATCCGCACAAGCCGAGCGACGCGCCGCAGGCCAGCGACCCCACGGTGAACAGCCCGATTCCCGCCAGCATTAACCGCCGCCGTCCCAGCAGATCTCCCAGCCGCCCCACGCTGACAATCAGCGTGGTGATGGCCAGCAGGTAGGCCAGCACAATCCACTGCACGTCCTGAAAGCGCGCATCCAACGCCACTGACAGCGTCGGCAAGGCCACGTTGGCAATGCTGGCGCCCAGCGCGGGCAACAACATGCATAAAGACAGGCACGCCAACAGCCGGGGGGCTGGTCGGGGCGGCACAGGAACTGCGGGACAAGTGGTTGGCATGAACGGGCCTGCAAGAAAGGCGGGACGCCAACACGGCGCCCTTTCGCACATCCTAGGCGTGCGCCATACCAAGCGGAAGACGCAGCAGTTGCACTAAATACCTGCACCAGACGCCATGTCAAAACTCCCGCCGCACCCGGCGGCATGCTACGTTTGCCGCATGGACCATCCCGATCTGAATCTGCTTATCACGCTGGACGTGCTGCTGGACGAAGGCAGCGTGGCGCGCGCGGCGCGGCGCCTGCGCCTGAGCCCATCCGCCATGAGCCGCGCCCTGGCGCGGCTGCGCGACACCACCGGCGACCCGCTGCTGGTGCGTGCCGGACGCGGGCTGGTGCCCACGCCGCGCGCCCTGGAACTGCGCGGCCAGGTTCATGGGCTGGTGCAGGCGGTGGAAGCGGCGCTGCGTCCCGCCGCGCAGCCTGACCTGGCGCGGCTGACGCGCACCTTCACGCTGCGCGCAAGCGACGGTTTCGTCGAGAATTTCGGGGCGCGCCTGCTCGCGCGCACGGCGCATGAAGCCCCCGGCGTGCGGCTGCGCTTTGTACAGAAAACCGACAAGGACAGCGCCCCGCTGCGTGAAGGCAACGTCGACCTGGAAACCGGCGTGGTCGGCGACGCGGCCAGTCCCGAACTGCGCACACGCGCCTTGTTCCAAGATCGATTCGTTGGCGTGGTGCGCAAGGGCCATCCGCTGGCAGCCGGCAAGATCACACTGGCCCGCTATGCCAAGGCGCGCCACATTCAGATATCCCGGCGCAACCGGGACAGCGGGCCGGTGGACGCCGCATTGGCCACCGCAGGGCGGGAACGCAGCATCGCCACCAGCGCGAGCGGCTTTTCGGCCGCGCTGGCGCTGGCGCGCGGGTCAGACCTGATCGCAACCGTACCCGAGCGGCACACGGGCAGCCTGCGCAGCGGCATGCACACTTTCGCGCTGCCCTTCGCGATGCCACCCTTCACCGTGTCCATGCTGTGGCATCCGCGCATGGATGCGGACGCCGCTCACCGCTGGCTGCGGAGCTGCCTGCTGGACGCCGTCCAGCAGGACACCGCGGGATAGCGCGCCTACTTGCCTGCGCTGGCCGCTAGCGCGTCAAACGCCTTGTCCAAGCCGGCTAACGACTGGTTGATGTGATCGCGGCGGTCCTTGATCCATTTTCCTTGCGCCGCCAGCTGTTCGCGCGCGGCCTTCACCATGCGTTCCATTTCCGCCGGCTGCGGGCCGCCAATGGTCGCGCGGTTTTTCACAATGGCTACGGGGTCCAGCGTGGCGCGGAACTCGGCTTCGCTCATGGGCAGCTCGTTGCCGTATTTGGAATCCTTCATCGCGTCGGCGTAAATGCGGCGCGCCTGCTCATACGGAAAGTCCAAGGGCTTGATGTTGTTGGCCTTGGCGTAGCTGACCACTTCGGACGCAAAGTGATGGCCGTCGCGGAACGGCAGCTTGTACTTGCGCATCAGCACGTCGGCCAATTCCTGCGACGCCGTCCAATCGCTGTTCAACTCTTCCAGCGCGCGGTCGGGGCTGATGACCATGGCGCGCAGCACGCGGTCCCAGCGCTTCAGCGCCGAAATGCCGCTATCGACCATCGCTGAATTCTGCTTCACGTCTTTCGGGTCGCTCATGCCGGGCGTGATGTTGTGCGTCTGGATCACGGGGCCCATCGCCAGCGTGATGGCGGTGGACGCATCGCTGCGCGTATCGTTGAGCAGACCGGGGTTGCGCTTTTGCGGCATGGCGCTGGACACGTAGGTGTTGCCGCCGCCCTCTTCCAGCAGGATCCACGGGCGCGACTGCGCGTACTGCGTCATGACGTCTTCAACAAAATTACCGGTACGCAGCGCGATGCTGGTCACAATCGACGCCACTTCCACCGGCTGGTCCATCGACGAAATCTGCGAGGCGTCGTACGCGTTGTCCACCAGCGCTTCAAAGCCCAGGTATTGCGCCATGCGCTTGCGGTCCAGCGGCCAGCTGGTGCCGTTCAGCACCGTGGTGCCCATCGGCGACCGGTCGATGCGGGCATAGGCCTCGCGAATGCGCTGCGCATCGCGCGCCAGCCCGGCCGCCTGGCCCAGCAGGTAGTGCCCATAGCTGTTGGGCTGCGCGGCAACGCCATTGGTGTAGTTCGGCACGACGGTGCCGGCATGCTTGGCCGCCAGCTCCACCAGCGTGGTCGATGTCTTGTTCAACTGGTCCGCCAGGTCCAGCAGCTTGTCACGCAGGATGGCGCTGCGGTAGGTGGCGTGCATGTCCTGGCTGGAGCGGCCGGCGTGCAGCAAGGTGATGTCTTCGCCGGCCGCCTTGATCAGCAGCGGTTCGAACGTGATGACGGTAGCGGGACGCTTGGCGCCCGGCTGGTTGCCGTCGTGGATGACCTTGGCCACGCCTGCCGCCAGGCGCGGCGCCATGGCCTTGTCCAACAAGCCTTCATCGGTGTTGATGACGGTGGTGGCCTTGTTGATTTCTCCCAACCAGAAGAAGGGGTCGCGCGGCGTCGGGGCGGCGGCGGCAGGGGCGGACGCCGTGGCAGGCGCGGCGCCACCGGCGGCCGGGGCTGCTTGCGCCAGCGCGGCCTGCGCGCACACTGAAAGGACCAGGGCGGCGCCCAGGATGGGAAGACTCTGTCTCATGGCGTTCTCGTTATGGGGTGGGCCGGTCAGTTTATGGAAAACCCCGGCGCTGGAAAACCCGCGATTTCACGGATAGGCGCGGCAGCCCCAAAAAAAATGCCCCTGCCATGGATCAGGCAGGGGCATGGCAGGCGCAGGCGGAGGCGGCATCATTGCGCCGCCTGTCGCCAACCCATCAGACGGCAGGGTCCAGACGCACCTGCACGCTGTCGGCGTTATAGATCGCCGTGGCCTTGAAGCCCTTGACGGTCACGCCGTCGAAGGTGCCGTGTACCTTGCCCGCGCGCAGCACCGTCAGCGTCGTACCCGCCTGCGGCGTGTAGCCCGGGCGAAAGTCGACATTCAATTGGCCGGCCAAGGCGGCATCGGCCGTCACCGCGATCTGGCCGGCGTCAGCGTCGCCCATCCAGGTTTGCAGCGTGCCCGCCGACGTCTGCGTGTAGGGGCCTTGCACCTGCACGGCCTCGGTGGCGTTGATGGCCAGCGCGCCGCCCCCCACGTAGACCGCGCCTTGGCCCAAGGCCTGGGCGGCGTCAGCGCGCAAAACGCCCCCCGCCACCTGCGTGCCGCCCGTGTAGGTGTTGGCGCCCGCCAACCCCAACGTTCCGGTGCCGCTCTTGGTGAGCTTGCCCGCGCCGCCGATATCGTTGCGCCACACGTCCAGCGCATGGAAGCCGCCTCGGCTGGCTGTCATGGTGACGTCCACGTCGCCGTTGAACGCGCCGTAGCCGTCGCCCGCCGCAAACAGGTTCAGGCGGCCGAAGCCTTCGGCGTCGTCAATGACGGGATAGCCCGACGGCAAGGCCGTGGTCTTGAGCACCACGCGGCGTTGCTCGGCGCTCAGGTAAGGCAAGCGCGTCTCCAGCATGACTTCCGCGCCCTTGGGCACGACGGCCGGCTTGCCGGTGTCGCCAATCTGCGTAAAGCTGAATGTCAGGCGACGGCGGTACTCGGCCTTGTTGGCCTCATGATCCGCGAAGCGGTCCTGGCTGACGTCCTGAGAGTGGGCAAACGCCAGGAACTGCTCGGGCGTGCTGGCGCCCACCGCGGCCATCAGCGTCTGGTGCGCCTGCGCATAAGCGACCGACCGCGTGCCTTCGCTGGCGGCATAGATGTTGCCCAGCGCGGACGCCTGGCCCAACACGCGCCCGCTGATCACATCCAGCGGCGAATGCATGCCGGCAATGATGCGGCTTTCGCCCAGTTCCAGGCCGCGCGCCAGCAGTTCGTGGAAGCGTTCCGGCACCAGGTAGGCCATGCCGATTGCATTGCGCACGGACTCGGCGGTATGGCCGCTGGGGTAGCCGCCGTCGGTGGGCGCGGACGTGCTCTTGGCCGGTTCCAGCGCCGGCACGACCTGCACGTTGGCGCTCCAGCGCCACGGGCGCGCGTACTTGTAGAAGCGCTTGCTGGGTTCGGTGGACGCATTGCCGCCCATGCTGTTCACAAAGTCGATGACATCGCCGAAGGCCGGGTTGGCCGCGCCGCCCACCCCCGTGTTGTTGCCGGTGTCGTCGTACTTGACGGTGGTGGCGTCGGGTGCCACGTCGTTGATGCTGGTGGTCTGCTGCGCCGCCGTGCGCCATGCCGCCGTCAGCGGCCCCAGGCCATCCGTCACGCTGTAGTTCTTGCCACGACGATCGTCCAGGTAGGCCGCCTTGGCCTGCTCGGGCGTGCGCTTGGCGGTGGTGCGCACCACAAAGTCGATGTTCTCGTCATGCACGGCTTTGTTCTTCACGCGGCCATCGGTGGCGTCGCCCGGTATGCCCGTCCAGTCCGACGCGATGATGCCCGGGAAGCCGTCGGCGCCGGCGGCGGTGACGCCCGCGTCCACCAGGCGCGTGCGCGGTTCCCAGATGTCCAGGAAGCCGCTCAGCACGCGCACCCCGGCATTGGATTCCAACGTGGCGTAACGCGGATCGCCGCGCTGGTTCGTGGCGGCAAAATCCACGAACGCGGGCGCATCCGGCACGGGTGCGGTATCGGCGCGACCCAGGCCGGCAGGCGGTGCCGGCACCACGTAGGCAACGTCGTCATTCTGTTGCGGGGCGTCGGTGTCGTTATCGTCGTCGCCGCCGCAGGCGGACAGGGCCAGGATAACCGCCAGGGACGTGGCGCGCAGGGCATAGGCGGGAAGCCCCCTGCGCAAGGGTCGTGCTTGAATCATGAGCGTTCAGCCAACGGTTTGCAGAACGCCGCATGGTAGGTAGCTATTGTTTACGCGCGATGACAGGCGGCGCGGCGCTTGTCATCGCGTGCAGCGGTGCGCCGGTATAGGTTTGCCTGCACGGCGCGCCGTCAGCCCGGGTCTGCCGGGGCCATGCCCGAGATATACGGATCAAAAAAACTGGCCGCGCTCATGCCGGGTATGTATTGATCCGAGATATACGCGCGGCACCGCTGCATGAACGCCTGCGTCAGCCGCGACGGCTTCATGGGCTTGTAGGTGGCCAGCCCAAGCAGCATCGGGCGGTGCTCGCCGGCCAGGCGCAGGCGTACCAGGCGCTTGCCGTCCAGCGATTGCGTCGACCTGGGGCGCACGTTGAACAGCGCATACCCGATGCCGTTGGCCACCATAGACCGCACCACGTCTTCAGACCGCGAGCGCGCCACGATATTGGGTTCCAGCCCCGACTTGGAAAACAGCGACAGGAAATATTCCCGGCTCATGGGCAGGTCCAGCAACACCATCGGCAGTTGCGCCAGCTCGTCCAGCGTGACCGCAATTTGCTGCGCCAAGGGATGCAATTCGCTGACGAGCACGTGCGGGGGCATGTGGGCCAGCGTTTCAAAGCTGATCTCTTCGCCCAGTTGCAGGTCATACGTGAGAGCCACGTCGACATCCAGCGTATGCAGCTTGTTGATGAGCTCTTGCTGGTCGCCCTCTGCCATATGCAGTTCGACTTTCTCGAACGCGCGTGAAAAACCGAAGATGACTTCGGGCGCGATCATGGCCGCCAGCGGCTGAAAACAGCCCACTCGCAGCACGCCCTGCATCATGTCGTTCGAATTGGAGGCAATCTCGTACAGCTTGGTCGCGCGTTCCAGCAGGTCTTCGCATTCCTGCATGACCTGCATGCCCAACGGCGTCAGCGCCAGGCCCTTGGACGGATGCCGCACGAACAGCTGCACGCCCAGTTCGGTCTCGATGTGGGAGATGGCCGCCGAAATGGACGGCGGTGAAATATGGATCTGGGCCGACGCCGCCGCGATACTGCCGTGCTTGGCAGTCGCCACGAGGTATTCCATCTGGCGCAGGGAAATGCGATTGAGCATGGTCCAACTTGAGCAAACAAAGAATGTTGCACAGTATCCGGTCTACCCGTGGCGGCGGGCAACAGTTTCCTCGGTGGGCCATGGCAGCCGGGATGGCCGCCGCGGGTTCACAGGTCCCCGGGCACGCCGAAGCTGGGCGCGTCGCGCGGGTCACGTGCGCGGATGACGTAAGCGGCAACCTGGGGCTCGTAGATCTTCCAGGCGTCGTACAGGGCCTGCACCGGGTCGGATTCCACCCAGTCCAGTCGCAAGTCGACGATGGGCCAGTCCAGATCCTGATAGACCAGCACGCCGGCGGAATGCACGGGCCCCGCCTCGCCGCCGGCGGCCTGGCCGGCCAGCAACGCCTGCATCAATCGCTCGGCCAGCTCGCCCTGCGCTTGCTCGAAGGCGGCGAGCATGGCGTGCGGCACGTCGGTGCTGGCCAGCATATTGCCCGCGCAGGCGGCATGTTCGCCCGCCGCGCTGGCCAGGACGCCCAAGGCGCTGGCGCCGGTGTAGATGGCAGGCGGATGCGAGGCGTCGATGGCCATCAATTGGCGATACGCAATAAAGGGACGCGCCTGCATATCTTCAAGCGCCTGTTGCGGGCTGCGCCCCGCCGCCATCCGGTCCAAGGTCAGCAGCCCCAGGGCGGGGTCGGTGATGTTCTGGCTGACGGCGGCGCCCACGCCCGCGCGGGCCCGGATGCAGCGCGACGCCACGGCCGGCGAAGACGAGGAAACGGCCGCGCCGAACTGGCCGGTAGCTGGGCAACGGGCAATGATGGAAAAGGTCATGTCGATGAGTTCGGGTCGATGAGTTCGGGTCGATGAGGTCAGGTGGAGGAAGTCATAGCGTAGGGATGGCGTCGACGCCGTGGCGTCGATACCGTCGCGGCTGCCTGTCCGGTATCCATCAATCCGGGATAACGGCGGTGGCGTCGATCTCGACCAGCCATTCCGGCCGGGCCAAGGCCGACACCACAATGCCGGTGGACACCGGGTAAACCCCCTTCAGCCAACGTCCCACCACGCGGTAGACGGCCTCGCGATAGCGCGGGTCGATCAGGTAAATCGTGATCTTGCAGATGTCTTGAAGCTCGCCGCCCGCTTCCTTGAGCAGCATGGCGATGTTCGCCATGGCCTGCTCGGCCTGGCCGGCGGCGTCGCCAATGCTCACGCTTTCAGAGGTGTCCAGGTTCTGCCCGATCTGTCCCCGCAGGAACACCGTGCTGCCCCGGGCCACCACGGCCTGGCACAGGTCGTTATCCAGGTTCTGCTCCGGGTACGTGATCTTGGTATTGAAGGTGCGAATGCGCGTGTGTTTCATGGCGGCAAGAAAGGGTGAAGGAGGCTGGTATCGGGAACGTGGCGCCGCAAGCGTGCGGCGCGTTGCATGGCATCCATGGTCAGACTCGGGCCGCCCCGACGCCTATTTGTTTTTTCCTTTGCCCTCTCTCGGAATTTCCGACTTGGCCCCTGCCATGCCCTCTTCCATCATCTGGCTTCCAGTCGGAAGCGCTCGGCGGAACCAACACAGACAAGGGGAATTCAATGATTCGCAAACTTACGGTAGCCGGGCTTCTTGCCAGCGCGCTGGTCGCCAACGTGGCCGTGGCCGAGGACGCGCTGGTGGTCAGCACCTGGGGCGGCAGCTTCCGCGACCTGATCGACGAGAACATCGGCAAGGAATTCACGCGCCAGACGGGCGTGCCGGTCAAATACATTACCGGCGGCACGATCGACCGCTTGAACAAGGCCAAGCTGACCAAGACGCCCGAAAGCGACGTCACGTTCACCACGTCGCACATCGGCTGGCTGTACGTGGACAGCGGCCTGTTCGAAAAGCTGGACACCGCCAAACTGCCCAACTACGCCAACCTGGTGGACCGCGCCAAGGTCAGCCCCTTTCACGTGGGCAGCTGGGCCTATGTGTACACGATCGGCTATCGGCCTGACCTGACCCCCAAGGACATCAAGTTCGACAGCTGGAACGACCTGTGGAACCCCGCGCTAAAGGGCAAGCTGTCGGCGCCGGATTTCGACCCCAGCCACATCATCGACGTGTCGGCCATGCTGTCCGGCGGTGACGCCAAGACCTGGGAAAAAGGTCAGGACAAGCTGCGCGCGCTGAAGCCCAACTTCAAGGCGTTCTACACCAACGATGCCAACAGCCAGCAGCTGATCGCCACCGGTGAAACGCCCGTGCAGATCCTGCTGTCGATGAATGCTTACTACATGATCGGCCAGGGCGTTCCCATCAAGGTCGTCATGCCCAAGGAAGGCGCCGTGCTGGGCATCGACACCATGGGCATCATGAAGGGCAGCGCCAAGGCGGACCTGGCCTACAAGTTCATGAACATCGCGCTGTCGCCCGAAGTGCAGTCCAAGATCGTGGCCTACAAGAAGGCCAGCCCGGTCGTCACCAACGCCAAGGTATCGGCCGAGGACGCGGCGCTGCCCGGCGTCTTCACCACCAAGGAACAGTGGGACAAGCAGGCCATCGTCATCGACGACAAGCTGCGCGCCGAGAAGACGGCGCAATGGCGCAAGTGGTTCACCGAAAACATCATGAACTGAAACGCGCGCCGTCGCGCCGCCCGTGTCCCGGCCACGCCTGTGGCGCGACACGGGCATTTCCACACCGCATCCACGCACTTGGAAGTGACCACGACCTATGAATACGCGTTCCAGTTTGCGAGGCTGGTTGATCTCGCCCGCCGGCCTTGTGGCGGTTTGCATCTGTGTGTCGATGGCGGCGGTGCTGCAATTCAGCGTGCGCGCCTTCATTCCCGGCTCGTTGGACGTGGGCGGGCTGACGCTGGAAAACTTCACCGGCCTGGGCAAGTCGGTCTACCTGTCCGCCTTCGCCAACACGCTGCTGCTTAGTATCGAAACCACGATCTGCTCTTTGCTGGTGGCGTACCCGCTGGCCTACGCAATGGTGCGGGTGCGTCAGCGGGTGCTGAAGTCGTTCATCCTGATCGTGTCGATCACGCCGCTGTTCCTGGGTGAAATCGTGCGCACGTATTCGTGGATCATCGTGCTGGGCAATAACGGTTTCATCAACACGGTGCTGCGCAAGATCGGGCTGATCGACCTGCCGCTGAACCTGATGTTCACGCACCTGGGTGTGCTGATCGCGCTGGTGCACGTGACGATACCGGTCGTGGTGCTGATGCTGGCCACCGCCATTTCGCACATCAATCGCGATTTTGAAAAGGCCGCGCAAAGCCTGGGCGCCGGCCCCGTGCGCACGTTCGTCACGGTGACGTTGCCGCTGTCCATGCCCGGCATCATCGCCAGCATCACCACGTCGTTCGCGTGGACGTTCAGCGCGTTCGCCACGCCGCAGATGATCGGCGGCGGCCGCGTGCCCACGGTATCGACGCTGGTTTACCAACTGGGCTTTTCGTCGATGAATTTTCCCCTGGCCGCGAGCCTGAGCGTTGCCGGCCTGACCTTGACGGTTGTGTCGCTGATGCTGCTCGGCCGGGCAACCAAGCGGCTCAACGCAATGGGAGCGCACTAGCATGGCCATCAAACATTCCCTGCCCTTGCCGCTGCGCATCGGCGCCCCGCTGCTCGTTACGCTGATCCTGGCGTTTGTGTTGCTGCCCGTGGTGGTGGTCACGGTGGCGTCCTTCAATGACAAGGCGCTGCTGACGTTTCCCCCTGAAACCTGGTCGCTGCGCTGGTTCGAACGCGTGTTCACCTATCCAGACTTTCAGCAGGGTTTCCGTGCCAGCCTGATCGTGATGTTCTGGGCCTCGTTGCTGGCGCTGTTCATCGGCACCGCGCTGGCTATCGCGGTCAAGCGCATGGGGTTTCCGGGCAAGGACATGCTGCAAGCGGTGTTGCTGTCGCCGCTGGTGATTCCGCATTTCACCTTGGGGCTGGGGCTGCTGATCCTGGTGGCCCAATTTGATATGGACCGTGGCTACGGCTTGGTGATTCTGTGCCACGTGATGCTGGTGCTGCCGTTCGTGATGCGCAGCGTCTACGTTTCCATGGAGAACATCGACGAACGTCTGGAACAGGCGGCGGCCAGCCTGGGCGCGTCGCCCTTGAAGGTGATGTTCACGGTGACGGTGCCCTTGCTGGCGCCGGGCCTGTTCGGCGGCTGGCTGTTCGCAGCCATCATGTCGTTCGGAGAGTTCACCGCGTCGCTGTTCGTCACGACGCAGTTGACGCAGACGCTGCCGGTGTCGATGTACAACTACGTGCGCGAATTCGCCGACCCGACCCTGGCGGCGTTGTCGGTGGTCTACATCGTGGTGACGGCCACCCTGCTGGCCGTGGCCAATGCCTTTCTGGGCTTGGGCAAGATCCTGAATATCGAAGACACCGACTAGGCGTTCAATACCCGCGCGCCGGGTCGATCTGATTTGCCGGGGCATCGCCATGCGACACACGGGCGATATTCTCGGCGATCTGCGCCGCCGCCGATGCCGGGATGGCAACCGACGCCAGATGCGGGGTGATCAGCACATTGTCCATGCGCCACAGCGGGTCGTCACCGGGCAAGGGTTCGCGTTCGAAGACGTCCAGCGTTGCCGCGCCGATATGGCCGCTTTGCAGCAGCGCCGTCATGGCTGCCTGGTCCACCAGGGCGCCGCGCGCCACGTTGATCAGCGCGGCGCCACGCGGCAGCTTTTCCAGCCGCGCTCGGTTCAGCAGGCCGCGCGTTTGCGGCGTCAACGGCAGCATGACGACCAGGATGTCCGCCTGCGAAATGACCGCGTCCAGCGTCTCCATTCCCGCGTGGCATTGCGCGCCGGCTATGTGGCGCGGGCTGCGCGACCAACCCAGCACGGTAAGCCCCTGGCGTTGCAGTTCGTGCGCGGCGCAGGCGCCCAGCTCGCCCAGGCCCAGCACCGCCACGCGCGTGTCCTCGGGGGAGCGAGGATGGCGATACGCCCATTCGCCACGGCGCTGGGCTTGTTCAAACCACGGAATGTCGCGCGCGTGGCGCAGCGTGGCGAACAGCACGTAGCCTGCCATCATGCGCGCCATCCGCGGATCGGTGATGCGTGTGATGGGAACGCCGGCGGGCAGATCGGTGCGGCCCACCAGCGAATCCACGCCCGCCCCCAGGTTGACGATCAGGCGCAGGTTGGGCATGCGGTCGAAGAAGCCTGCGGGCGGCTTCCAGGCCAGCGCGTAATGGATGTCGGCGGGGTCGTCGATGTCGTCGGCGTGCAGCACGCGCAAATGCGGCATGCGCGCTTGCAGTGCCTGTTTCCAGGCCGAGAAGTCATCGAACTGGCTGTAGAAAACCATCGCGCCCGAGGGCGTCGTATTGCTGGCGTTCATGGAAATGGCCTTATCAAGCGGTGCGCGCGATCAGGCGCGCCATGGCGTCGATGGCCAGCTCGTAGCCTTCGCCGCCCAGGCCCGCGATGACGCCGTCGGCCGCCTTGGAAATATAGGAATGATGGCGAAACGCTTCGCGCCGCCAGATGTTGCTCATGTGGACTTCAATGATGCGGCCGGGAAACGACAGCAACGCATCCAGGATAGGGATCGACGAATACGTCAGCCCGGCGGCGTTGATGATGATGCCCTGGGCGTCGCCGCGCGCTTCTTGAATCCAATCGATCAGCTGGCCTTCATGGTTCGATTGCACGAAATTCAGCGTCAGGCCCAGGCTGGCTGCCTTGCGCTCGCAACGCTCGCGCAACGCGGGAAAGCTCTCGGTGCCGTAGGTCTTGTTGGCGTCCAGCCCGTACAGATTGGCGTTGGGCCCGTTCAGAAACCAGACGGTGGCGGCGGTTGGCATAGCGGCGGTGGGTTCGGTCATGGCGGTACGGTTTTAGGCTTCATGGGGAAGGGTTGCCTGCATGGCGGGCAACGTACGAAACGCGGCTTCCCATTGCGCGGCGCCGGGATGGCGGGCGCGCCAATCGATTTCAGGAAAGCGAAAATCCAGGTAACCCAACGCGCAGCCCAACGTCACCTCGCCGATGGTGGGCGCCTGGGTTGCCAGCGCGGGCGCCTGTTGCTCGATCTGATCCAGGCAGGCAGCTACCTTCACCAATTGCGCGTCGCGCCAGGCGGCGTATTGATATTCGGGCGGCCGCGCCGTGCGCTCGTAGCGTGCCAGCAAGGCCGCGTCCAAGAGGCCATCGCCCAGCGCCTGTTGCGCCAGGGCAAGCCAGCGGCGCGGCCCGATGTCGGGAAACAGACCGGCCTGGGGCGCCAGGTGGGCCAGGTATTCGCAGATGACGCGGCTGTCGTAAAGCGCATGGCCATCGGCCAGGATCAGCGTCGGCACCTTGGCCAAGGGGTTGTGGGCCGCGATGCGATCGTCGCGTCGGATGGGGTTTGCCGCGCTGTCCAGCCACTGGATCTGGTCCGCCACGCCCGCCAGGTGGGCGCAGACCATCACTTTGCGGACGTAGGGCGACGTGGGCGCGTAAAGCAGCTTGAACATAGAAGACCATGCCTTTGTCGCGCGTGCGACAGGAACCAGGGATCCAGGGAATCAAGGACGCAGCACGACCTTGCCGAACACGTCGCCCGCCTCCAGCATGCGGTGCGCGTGCGCCGCCTGGGACAGCGGCAGGCTTGCGTGGACGCGCGGCGTGATGCGCCCGTCCGCCAGCAGCGGCAGCACATGGCGCGCGATGGCCTGCCCCATTCGCGTTTTCTCGGCCGCGCTTTGCGGCCGCAGCGTCGACGAGTGCAGGCTCAGTTGTTTTTGCATCAGGGTCAGCAGGTCCAGCGTCACCACCGACCCTTGCAGGAAGGACAGGCTGACGTGGCGACCGCCAAACGCCAGCGCCTGAAGGTTGCGTTGCACGTAGTCGCCTCCCACCATGTCCAGCACCACGTCCACACCGCGCCCCTGCGTGGCGTCCAGACAGGCCTGCACGAAATCCGTATCGCGATAGCAGACTGCCCGTGCCGCCCCCATCTCGCGCAGCGCCGGCAAGCGATCCATGCGGCCCGCCGTGGCGATGACGGTGGCGCCCGCCGCATACGCCATGCGGACGGCCAGCGTGCCGATGCCGCCGGCCGCGCCGTGCACCAGCACCGTCTGGCCCATGCGAAGGCGTCCCAGCTCAAACAGGTTGTGCCACACGGTGTACAGGCCTTCGGGCAAGGCGGCCGCCGCGTCGTCGTCCAGGCAGTCCGGCACGGCCAGCGAATGGTCGACTCGCGCTACGCACCAGGGCGCGTAGCCGCCGCCGGGCAACAGGCTCATCAACCGTTGCCCCCGCAGCGCCGTCGGCACACCCGGCCCTGTCGCGGCCACGTCGCCGCACGCCTCCAGGCCCAGCACATCGGTGACGCCGTCGGCGGGTTTGGCCAGCCCTTGCCGCTGCATGATGTCGGGCCGATTGACGCCCGCCGCGCGCACGCGCAACAGCACTTCGCCCGGGCCGGGGGTCGGCACCGGCCGGGTTGCCAGCGTCAGCACGCCGGCATCGCCGGGCTCGCGGGCGACGATGGCCTGCATGGTGGTGGGGATAACGGTCATGGCCGGCGTTACGACACGTTGAAGACGCTGATGCTCTGGCCGGGCAGCGCCAGCCCGGTCACCGCACCCACCGGCCATTGCCGCAAGGCGTCCAGGCCCGCGCTGCGCACCATGACGCGCTGATGCCCGGCCACCGGGATGTCGACGTCGATGTAGGAATCGATGTGATCGCCCTGGAACACATGGTTCACGACCGTGCCGCTCAAGACCGATTCACTATGCAGGTTTTCCAGCCGGATCTGTTCGGGCCGCACGTAGATGTCCAGCCGCCGACCTTCGTGCGAACCGCCCACCAGCCGGTCTCGCGCCACGCGGATCAAGCCCGCGCCCAGGCGCAGCAAGAGGCCGTCGGGGTCCGAGCCGTGATAGTGCGCGGGCAGAATATTCACATCGCCCAGGAACGAGGCCACGAACGGGTCCTGCGGATTGCGGTAAAGCTCGTCAGGCGTGGCGATCTGGCGGATGACGCCGCTGGACATCACCGCGATGCGATCCGACATGGCCAGCGCCTCGCCCTGGTCATGGGTGACAAACACCGTCGTCACGCCCAGCTTGCGCTGGATCTCCCGGATCTCGACCTGCATGGCGCCGCGCAGCCCCTTGTCCAGCGCCGAGAACGGCTCGTCCAGCAACAACACCTTGGGGCGAATCACCAAGGCGCGGGCCAAGGCCACGCGTTGCTGTTGGCCGCCGGACAATTCGCGCGGGCGACGTTCGCCCAGGCCGTCCAGCTTGACCAGCGCCATTGCCTCCTGCACACGCTGGGCGATCTGGTCGGCCGGCATCCGGCGCATGCGCAGTCCGTAGCCGATGTTGCGCGCCACCGTCATGTGCGGAAACAGCGCGTAGTTCTGGAACACCATGCCGATCTGCCGCTGATACGGAGGCAGGTCCGTCACCAGCTGGTCTTCGATGAAGATCTCGCCGTTGTCCGCTTGCGCAAAGCCGGCGATCAGGTTCAGCAAGGTGGTCTTGCCGCAACCGGACGGCCCCAGCAGCGTCAGGAATTCTCCGCGCCGGATTTTCAGCGACAGCTCCTGCAACACCGTTTGCTGGCGGTATTTCTTGACCACTCCTTCCAGGCTTACCGCGCTGGACGATTTCGGGGGCATGGGGCTGTTCTGCATGGCGGCTCTGTCTGTTGCGCGATGCTTTGCAGAATACGCCGAAGGGGGTGCGCCGGCCGTTTGTGGATATTGATGCGGTCCATCGGAAAAAACGAAACGAGGCGCCGGCCCGGCCCCGTCCAAGTGATTTGCTTTTTCCTAAGCCCAGCGTCCAAAAAACCAAGTTATCAAGCCCCGGTATCTGGCTCACACTGCGCCGCATCGAAGCATGAACGTGGTCTTGAACCTACTTAGGAAACGCAATGTCAGTGGAAAAAACCAATACCTTGGTGATCGGCGCGGGCCAGGCCGGCATCGCGATGAGTGAGCACCTGGGCGCGATGGGCATTGACCACATCGTGCTGGAACGCAAACGCATCGCCGAGCGTTGGCGCTCTGAACGCTGGGACTCGCTGGTCGCCAATGGCCCCGCCTGGCACGACCGCTTTCCCAGCCTGAAGTTCGACGATATCGGCGCGGATGTGTTTCCACCGAAGGAACGCATGGCGCAGTATTTCGAGGACTACGCCAGGATGATCCACGCCCCCGTGCGCACCGGGGTCGAGGTGCTGCGCGTGACGCGCAACCAGAAGCGCCCGGGCTTTACCGTCACCACGTCGGACGGGGTGTTCGAAGCGTTGCACGTCGTCACCGCCACCGGCGCGTTTCAGATTCCCAGCTACCCGGCCATCGTTCCCGACGATGCCGGCATTCAGCAAGTGCATTCGTCCACCTACAAAAACCCGGGCCAGTTGGTGGACGGCGCGGTGCTGGTGGTGGGCGCGGGCGCTTCCGGTTCGCAGATTGCCGAAGAACTGCGACGCGCCGGGCGCACGGTGTACCTGTCCGTGGGCGAACACTACCGCCCGCCCCGCTCGTATCGCGAACGCGATTACTGCTGGTGGCTGGGCGCGCTGGGCATGTGGGACGAGGTCAAGAAAAAGCCCAAGCGCGAGCACGTTGCCTTTGCGGTCAGCGGCTACGACAACGGCAAGACCATCGACTTTCGGCGGCTGGCGCACGCGGGCATCCAGCTGGTCGGCATCACCCAACGCTTTGACAATGGCGTGATGACGTTTGAAGAAGGGCTGGCCAGGAACATCGCGCAAGGCGACGCGGACTACTTCGAGGTGCTGCGCGAAGCCGACGCCTACATCGAACAAAATGGCCTGGACCTGCCGCCCGAACCCGACGCCTGGCAGTTGCTGGACGACCCCGAATGCTTGACGCACCCCATTCTTAGCCTGGACCTGGCGCAGGCCGGCATCAAGAGCATCGTCTGGGCAACCGGCTTCAAGGTGGACTACCGCTGGATGGAAGTGGACGTCTTCGACGACAAGGGCTATCCCGTGCACAAGCGCGGCATCACCGGTGAAAAAGGCATCTATTTTCTGGGCCTGCCGAACCAGTCAAACCGGTCTTCATCGTTCATCTGGGGCGTGTGGCACGACGCGAAGTACATCGCGGACCATATCGGGATTCATCTGGACTATCTGGCGTATGAGAAGAATGGAGGGATGCCCGGGCGGTGAATCCGTTTGGCCCGGGCATGGGTCCTGTGATTTTGCGACCACAGATCCGATCACACCGAAAACTCGGGCCGGATACCGCTTTGCAGGGGCAGCCCAAGGATCTCGCGCGCTTCGGCGGGCGTGGCGGGTTCCATGTCCATTTCGCGGATGATGCGCACGATGCGCTCGGTCAGTTGCACGTTGGTGGCCAGCTCGCCGTGGCGGTAGTACAGGTTGTCTTCCAGGCCCACGCGTGCATGGCCGCCCAGCAGCAAGGCGCTGATGTTGGCTTCCAGTTGCGACGGGCCGATGCCGCTTACGCAAAAGATGCTGTTCTTGGGCAGCAGGTCCACCATCATCTGTAAATGGCGCGGCGAGAACGGCATCGCATTCTGAAAATTGCGGTGCACGTTCATGACCAGGTTGATGAAATGCGGCCCTTCGTCCAGGCCTTCATCGATCAACGTGGTGGCGTCTTGCAGGATGTGCGTGGGGCTGAAGACTTCCCATTCGGGCTTGATGCCACGCGCCTTCATGCCGGCCGCCAGTTCGCGCGCCTTGGTCAGCGGCGTGTTCATCAGGTATTCCCGATCGCCAAACGCCAGGTTCAGCGTGGTGGCGTCCAGCGTGCACATTTCGGCGCCGGCATCCATGCCTTTCAGGCGTTCTTCCCACAGGATTTCCCAGGTGCCCGGCGACGTTTCCTTGACCATGTCGCCATGCACGCCGCCGCCGGTGGAGTTGTTCAGCACGATGTCGCAGCGCTCGCGGATGCGCTGGTTCATGTCGCGATAGATCGCCGCATCGCACGTCGCCTGGTCGTCGGGCCGGCGCGCATGCAGCGCCACCACGCTGGCGCCCGCGTTGTAGCAGCGGTAGACGTCCTCGGCGATCTCTGCCGGCTGCGTGGGCAGATGCGGGTTCTGGGTCTTGAATGCCATGCCCCCGGTTGGGGCGATGGTTACGATGACTTTGCGTTTGGCCATGGCGGTCTCCGGTTCATTTCCACAGCGTGCAGCGGCTTTCCGACTGCTTGGTGAAGGCCTCGTTGCCGTCGATGGTTTGCAGCACCTTGAAGTAATCCCAAGGCTGCTTGGATTCGTCCGGCGTCTTCACTTGCAGCAGGTACATGTCGTGCACGACACGGCCGTCGGGGCGCACCACGCCGTCCTTGATGTAGATGTCGTTCAGCTTGTTCTGGCGCAGAAACGCCAGCACGCGGTCGGCGTCGTCGGTGCCGGTGGCCTTGACGGCGCGCAGGTATTGCAGCGCGGCGGAATAATCGGCGGCTTGCAGCGACGACGGCATGGCGTTGCGGCGTTCGAAGAACTTCTGAGCCCAGGCGCGCGTGGCGTCCGACGCATTCCAGTACCAGCTGTCGGTCAGGTACATGCCTTGCGTGGCGGGCAGGCCCATGGCGTGGATGTCGTTGATGAACATGATCATGCCCGCCAGCCGCATCGTCTTGGTCACGCCGAATTCATTGGCGGCCTTGATCGCATTCGTGGCGTCCGCGCCGGCATTGGCCAAGGCAAGAATGTCCGCCTTGCTGCCCTGCGCCTGCAACAGGAACGACGAAAAATCGCTGGCCGACAAGGGGTGCTTGACCGCGCCCACCACCTTGCCGCCGCCCGCCTCGACCACCTTCGTCGTATCGGCTTGCAGCGCATTCCCAAAGGCGTAATCGGCCGTCAGGAAGTACCAGCTTTTACCGCCCGCCTTGACCACGGCGGCGCCCGTGCCCCGCGCTTGCGCGACGGTGTCGTACGCGTAGTTCAGCGTGTAGGGCGTGCATTGCTCGTTGGTCAGCGCGGGCGCGCCGGCACCCACCACGATGATGGGTTTCTTCTTGTCGGCCGCCACCTGAGACATGGCCAGCGCGGTGCTGGAATTGGTGCCGCCGATCAGCATGTCCAGGCCGCGCTGATCGAACCATTCACGCGCCTTGGCCGAGGCGATGTCCGCCTTGTTCTGGTGGTCCGCCGTCAACAGTTCAATTTTCTTTCCGTTGATCTCGCCGCCCATTTCTTCGATGGCCATCTTGATGGCTTCGGCGCCGCCGGGGCCGTCGGGGCCCGAGTACACGCCGGACAGGTCGGTGATGAATCCGATTCGAATGACATCGTCCGAAATCTGGGCGTGGGCGGCGCCGGCGTGCAGCAGCGACACGGCGACGCCGCAGGCGAGCGCGCCGCCGGACATGATGCGTGGCATTGACAACATACCTGTCTCCTCTTATGTTTTTTGGCTCTTGATGCCTCAACTATTCTGGGACCGCCCCCTGGCCCGTACAGTCATCATGGTGACAAAGCGGCCTAGGGTTTACCTGAGCGCCTTCCCCCTTTTGGCCCTTGCCCTTTTGGCCCTTGCCCCTTTTGGTTTAACGGAGTAACCATGCGTGCATCCACCGCAAGCGCAGGCAGCCAGACCGGTGCCCCCGGGCGCCAGCCGGCCGCATGTCCGGTGGACAGGATGTTGAGCGTTGTGCCCTGGTACAACGGCTTGCCCGAACTTGAACGCAATCTGGTCCGCTCGGAATTGCGCACGGTGTCGCTGGCCACCGGCGAATATCTTTTTCGCGCGGGATCGAAGTCGCTGGGTTGGTACGGCGTGGTCGAAGGGCTGGTGAAATGGACGTCGCCGGGTGCGAACGGCAAGTGCCTGTCGCTGGCCGGTTTCAGCATCGGCAGCTGGTTCGGCGAAGCCACGATGCTGCGCCGCGAGCGCTTCGAATATGAGGTCGTGGCGCTGCGCCCCAGCCGCATCGTGATCCTGCCGCGCGACACCTGCGAACGGCTGTGGAACCACAACATCGAATTCACCAAGGCAGTGACGATGCATTTGGCGCAGCGCGTCAATTGGCTGATGGCCTGCTACACCGGCAACGTATTGCTGGATGTCGACACCACCGTAGCCCGCGCCGTGGCGGCGCAATTCGATGCCGAACGCCATGCCGATACGCAGGGGCGTTTGAAGATATCCCAGGAAGAAATCGCCAGCCTGTGCGGCGTATCCCGCCAACGCTGCAACGCCGCCCTGACCAGGCTGGCACGCGCGGGTGTGCTACGAACGCACTACGGCGGCATGACGATATTGGATAAGGATGCGCTGTATCGGCGGGCGATGATTGCCGGGTGACGTCGTCGTATTCATTTTTGATAATATTGAATACATCCATCGCGACAGGAGCTCGACATGCCCCGGACCACAACTACGACCATGACCGTTCGCCTTAGCGGACCGCTCAGTGAATTCGTCGCCGCCAATGTGGGCGAACATGGCGACTACGAAAACGTCAGCGAATACATGCGCGACCTGATCCGCCGCGACAAAGAACGCAAGGAACAGGAAGCTTTCAACCGGTTGAAGGCCGAGTTGGCCCATGCCTACGCAGCACCGGAAGCGTCGTACCAGCCTTTGACGGCAGCCGACGTCATCGCGCGCAACCGGGGCTGATGGCGTGGCCAAGGTGTTGATCCAGGAAGCAGCCTCCTGGCGGCTCGACGAAATCTATCGCTACACGCGCGATCGTTGGGGCGGCGACCAAGCCGACCGGTACATCACCGGCCTGTTCGATGCATTTGACGGCATCGAGACCCACCGCACTTCATCCAAGCCCATTCCGGCTGAGTTCGGCATTGAGGGCTACTTCTTCCGTTACGAGCGCCACTTCGTCTACTGGCGCCGGCTTTCAAGCGGCGACATCGGCATCGTCACCGTGCTGCACGAACGGATGCACCAGTTCGACCGATTTCGCGACGAATTCGGCTTATAAACGACGGGGTATTTCGGGAAGACCATGCTTGGCCCAGAAGGCCTTCGCAACGCGCCCTGGCTTTGTTTTGAAGCTGCCAACGAGGCGGGAGTTGGAGCGGGTGAAGGGAATCGAACCCTCGTATGAAGCTTGGGAAGCTGCCGTTCTACCATTGAACTACACCCGCTCGGGTGTCGTGCCAGGGCGCGGGTCCCTGGCAGAGTCGGCGATTATAGCGCGGCTTTTTTTGGATTCGGGCAGGAATTTTGGCTTGCCGCCGCGCTTGCGGGTCGGGGCGAATTAATACGTCCCTTATTTAGTGCATCCGACCGACTCCGCCGGCCGGCACCTGCCACTACAATTCGGGGCTATGAATACGAACAACCCCGCGGACAAGCCCGCGACGCCCCCCGTGAACCCCTCCGACACGACCGCCGATTCCTCTGCTTCGGCGTCCACCGCCGCCCCCGTTTCCCCCGAGACGCAGGCTGCGCTGGCCAGCACCGCGCATGCGCCGAACAGCCCCGGCGCGACGCATATCCGCAGCTTTGTGCACCGCCGTGGCCACATCACCCAAGGTCAGTTGGCCGCGCTGGAACGGTTGATGGGCGAATGGTCCATTCCGTACGCGCCCCGCCGCCTGGACCCCGCCGCCGCGTTTGGCCGACAAGCGCCGACGGTGCTGGAGATTGGTTTCGGCATGGGCGAGACCACCGAGAAGATCGCGCTGGCGCGTCCGGACGACAACTTCCTGGGCGTGGAAGTGTTCAACGCCGGCGTCGGCTCGCTGCTGCGCCGCATTGAAGATTCCAAGATTCAGAACCTGCGCATCATCCAGCACGACGCGGTCGAGGTCGTGCGCGACATGATCGCGCCGGATTCGCTGGCCGGCGTGCACGTGTACTTTCCGGACCCGTGGCCCAAGAAGCGCCATCACAAGCGCCGCTTGCTGCAACCGGCCTTCGTGTCGCTGCTGGCCAGCCGCATCGCGCCGGGCGGCTACATCCATTGCGCCACCGACTGGGAAGACTACGCGGTGCAGATGCTGGAAGTGCTTAGCGGCGAACCGCTGTTGGCCAATACGGTCGACGGCTACGCGCCGCGCCCCGATTACCGCCCCCTGACCAAATTCGAGACACGCGGCCTGCGCCTGGGCCACGGCGTCTGGGACCTGATCTTCAAGCGAGTCGCCTGATGCTCTATCCGCCGATCGAACCCTACCGCCACGGCATGCTGGATACCGGAGACGGACACCAGATCTATTGGGAAATGTCGGGTAATCCGAACGGCAAGCCCGCCGTGTTCCTGCATGGCGGGCCTGGCAGCGGTTGTTCGCCCGTGCATCGCCAGCTGTTCGATCCGCAGCGCTACAACGTGCTGCTGTTCGATCAGCGTGGTTGCGGAAGATCCAAGCCGCATGCCAGCCTGGACAACAACACAACCTGGCATCTGGTGTCCGACATCGAGCGCCTGCGCACCGAAATCATGGGCGCGGAAAAGTGGCTGGTGTTTGGCGGATCGTGGGGTTCGACGTTGGCGCTGGCGTATGCGCAGACGCACCCGTCGCACACTAGCGAGCTGGTCGTGCGCGGCATCTTCGGTTTGCGGCGCGCGGAAATCCAGTGGTTCTACCAGGAAGGCGCGTCGTGGCTGTTTCCGGATCGGTGGGAAGAATATCTGGCGCCCATTCCCCAAGCCGAGCGCGGCGACCTGGTCGCGGCGTATCACAAGCGGCTGACGGGCGATGATCCGGCCGAGCAGTTGCGCGCGGCCAAGGCGTGGAGCAAATGGGAAGACAGCACCATCACGCTGCTGCCCAGCCCGCGCCATCAGCAAAGCCACGCCGCCGACCGCGCCGCGCTGGCGTTCGCCCGCATCGAAAACCATTACTTCGTGAACGCGGGCTTCATGGAAGAAGGCCAGCTGATTCGCGACGCGCACAAGCTGCGCGGCATACCTGGCACCATCGTGCAGGGCCGCTACGACGTCTGCACGCCCGCGCGTACGGCCTGGGACCTGCATCGCGCCTGGCCGGAAGCGGACTTCCACTTGGTGCCCGACGCGGGCCACGCCTTTGATGAACCCGGCACGCTGGCGCGCCTGATCGCCGCCACCGACGCTTACGCAAAACAGTGAGGACACCCTGACATGCACATCACCCTGAACGGCGACGCGCGCGAATTCCCGTTGGACACGACCGTGATCGAACTGCTGCAAACGCTGGGCTACGCCGGCAAGCGCGTGGCGGTGGAACGCAACGGCGAAATCGTGCCCAAGAGCCAGCACGAGCAAACCACGCTGACTGACGGCGACCAGATCGAGATCGTGGTGGCGGTGGGCGGAGGCTGAACGCCCGCCACGCGCATGGACCTGCTTGCAACGACGAAGGGCCGCTGAGGATCAGCGGCCCTTTGCGTTGGGACGGAAGTTTGACGCAGGGGGTGGCGTCATCGTAACGCTGACACCTTTCTTCATTGCACGGCTTGTCCGATGGGGTTTGCGCCAAGCGCGCGAGTCACCGTGCAAAGTGACGAGCATTGTTGCGTAGTCTGGCGAGCGACTAGCAACCTGTTACACGATAACCCCTCGTCTGGCGGCAATTGTGCGAGTAATAATCGTTGCTGTTGGCTCGTTACGCGGCAAATTGCGGGTCAAGCGGGGGCTTTGCGTCACCCGCCCTCTGCGGCATTCCAGGGCATGTTGCCCACCGCGCGCGCTCGCCAGGGACTTGGTTTTCTCACCGCAGCACAGATAAAGGAAACACTATGGGTCTGCTCAATTTCATCAAGGACGTAGGCGAAAAGCTTTTCGGCGCCAGCGAGGCCAAGGCCGCGACGGCTGACGAACTGAAGAAAGAACTGGATAAGCACGGCCTGAACGCCGACGGCCTACAGATCACCGTGGACGGCGACAAAGTCACGGTAGCCGGCGAGGCGCTCAGTACCGAAGACGCCGAGAAGATTTCACTGGCGTTGGGCAACACGGTGGGCGTGGCGGCGGTGGACAACCAGTTGAAGGTCAAGCAGGCCACGCCGGAAGCCAAGATGTACACGGTGCAAAAGGGCGACAACCTGTGGAAGATTGCTGAAGCGCAATACGGCAAGGGCCAGGGCGCCAAGAACACGCTGATCTTCGAAGCCAACAAACCCATGCTGACCAGCCCGGACAAGATCTACCCGGGCCAGGTGCTGCGCATTCCGCCGCTGTCGTAAGCGGCCGCTGAACTCGACAAGCCGGAGAACACCCATGCGTTTTCCGGATTGTGTCGCGGCACGGCGCCCCCTGCCTGCCGCGACTGCTTGGCCAGACGCAATGTCTGGCCATTTTTTTGCCTACTTCATGCCGAAGCGACCCAGCCCTTTCATGCCGCCCATGGCGCGCATCATCTTGGCCATGCCGCCCTTCTTCATCTGCTTCATCATCCCCTGCATCTGCTCGAACTGAGCCAGCAGGCGGTTGACTTCCTGGACCGGCACGCCGGAACCGGTGGCGATGCGGCGCTTGCGGGACGCCTTGATCAGTTCAGGCTTGGCGCGTTCGGCGGCCGTCATGGAATTCAGAATGCCTTCGGTACGGCGCAGCTGCTTTTCCGCCTGGCCGCCTTGCAGCTGACCGGCTGCCTGCTGGAACTGGGCCGGCAGCTTTTCAAGCAGCGACCCCATGTCGCCCAGCTTTTTCACCTGGCCAAGCTGATCGCGGAAATCGTTCAGGTCGAACTTGTTGCCCGACTTGATCTTGGCCGCCAGCTTTTGCGCATCGGCGATGTCGATGTTCTTTTGAGCCTGCTCGACCAGCGAAACGATATCGCCCATGCCCAGCACGCGTTGCGCCATGCGGTCAGGGTAGAAAGGTTCCAGGCCGTCCAGCTTTTCGGACACGCCGACAAACTTCAGCGGCTTGCCGGTGACGTGGCGCACCGACAGGGCCGCGCCGCCACGGGCGTCGCCGTCCAGCTTGGTCAGCACCACGCCGGTCAGGGGCAGCGCGTCCGCAAAGGCGCGCGCGGTGTTGACCGCGTCCTGGCCTTGCATGGCGTCCACGACGAACAGCGTTTCCACCGGCTTGACCAGATCATGCAGCGCGCGGATTTCGCGCATCATGGCTTCGTCGATGCCCAGGCGGCCGGCCGTATCCAGGATCAGGACGTCGTAGTGGTGACGGCGCGCATGGTCCACCGCGCCGCGCGCGATGTCTTCAGGCTTCTGGCTGGGGTCGGACGGCAGGAAATCGACACCGACCTGCGCGGCCACGCTTTTCAGCTGGTCGATAGCGGCCGGGCGATACACGTCGGCGGACACCACCAGCACTTTCTTCTTGCCGGTCTTGCGGCCGTGCTGCGTGTGCTGCCCCTCGGACAGCCAGCGGGCCAGCTTACCGGTGGTGGTGGTTTTACCCGCGCCTTGCAGGCCGGCCATCAGGATGACGGCGGGCGGCTGCACGGCCAGCGACAGTTCGTTGGAATCGGCGCCCAGGTCGCCGCCCATCAAGGCGGTCAGTTCCTTGTGGACGACGCCGACCAGGGCTTGGCCCGGGCTGAGGCTGGCGGCCACTTCCTCGCCCAGCGCTTTTTCCTTCACGCGGGCGACAAATTCACGCACGACGGGCAGCGCCACGTCGGCTTCCAGCAGCGCCATGCGCACTTCGCGCAGCATCTCCTGGGTGTTGGCCTCGGTCAGGCGGGCTTCACCGCGCAGCGTCTTGACGACACGCGATAGGCGTTGAGTTAGGTTATCGAGCATGAGAGGCGTTTCCGCTTAAACTAGTTGATTGAACGGTGGCCGCAGGCGCGGATTCTGCGCTTTCGGGTGGCACGCACCCCAAGGCCCCATCCAGACAACGGTTTCTATGTCACTCGGCATTGTATTTCACACAGCGGCTGCCTTGGCGTACGCAGTGCTAGGGGGGTCACTTTGGATCCGCCTGGCCGGCGCCGGGGAAGTTGAGCAGACGGGCAAAATCGGCCGTCTGTGCCTGCTGGGGGCCCTGATTCTTCAAGGGATCGGCCTGCAACAAGCGATGTTGGGCGCCCAGCATCTGTTCATTGGGTGGGCACTGGCCCTGTCCGCCGCCATCTGGCTGGGCATGGTGGTGTTCTGGCTGGAAAGCCTGCTGGTGCGCATCGACGGCCTGCAATTGCTGCTGCTGCCCGCCGCCGCCCTGGCCAGCGCCCTGGCCGCCCTTTTTCCGCAAGGCCAGTTCGTGCCGCACGCCGACGACGCCTGGCTGCGCGTGCACCTTTTGATTGCGCTGGCCGCCTATGGCCTGATCACCATCGCCGCGCTGCACGCCATGATGATGGCGCTGCTTGACCGCCACCTGCACCGCCCGCTGGACGCCCCCGCCGAACGCAGCATCATCGGCCGCGTGCTGGACTCGCAGCCGCCGCTGCTGGTGCAGGAACAACTGCTGTTCCGTATTATCTGGATCGGTTTCATCGTGCTGACCCTGGCCGTGGGCTCGGGGTCGGTGGCGTCCATGAAACTGACGGGCAAGATCCTGCCGTTTGACCACAAGACCGTCTTCACGCTGCTTTCCTGGCTGACATTTGGCGTGTTGCTGGTTGGCCGCCATGTATGGGGCTGGCGTGGCCGCGTGGCGCTGCGCTGGACGCTGACGGGTTTTGGTTTTTTGATTCTGGCGTACACCGGCAGCCGGTTCGTGCTGGAAATGATTCTGCATCGAGGCTGACGTGGGCAAGTTGTTGTTCTGGATCGTTCTGATCATCGCGGTGCTGTTCGTGGCCCGCATCGCCGCCCGCATGGCGGCCGCCCGCCAGGCCGGCGAGCCCACCCAGGGGCGCGGCAAGGCGGCACGCTCGGCGCCCGCGCCGGCCGCCCCCGAATCCATGGTGCGTTGCGCGCATTGCGGCATCCACCTGCCCCGCTCCGAGGCCGTGCTGCTGAACGGCATGACCTGGTGCAGCACTGAACATTCCACGCTGGGTCCCGCCAGGAAGTAGGCGGAAAGCGGGGCGGGGGAACCGGGCGCCCGCGACGGCGCATGGGCTGCGTTTTACGCACGCCCCCCGGCAAAAACGCCAATTTGGGAGGCGGCGGCGACCACGGCATAATGCCCGTTGGCTTCAACACGCATGTTCTCTCTTATGGCTCTGCTTCTGGATCGACATGGCTGGCTGGCGCCGGCCCCCGGCGTCACCCTGCTGCCTTCGCCCAACTGCGACGCGCGCCCCGACGGCGCGCAGGTCTCTTTGCTGGTGCTGCACAACATCAGCCTGCCGCCCGGCCAATTCGGCGGCCCGGAAGTTGCCGGGCTGTTCACGAACACGCTGGACTATTCGTCGCACCCCTGGCTGGAACGCCTGCGCGGCCTGCGCGTGTCGGCCCACTTCTTTATTCGCCGCGATGGGCGCATCATGCAGTTCGTGTCCACCGACCAGCGCGCGTGGCACGCCGGCGTGTCGCGCTTTGGCCGGCGCGAACGCTGCAACGACTTTTCCATCGGCATCGAACTTGAAGGCACGGACACCCTGCCGTACGCCGACGAGCAATACCTGGCGCTGCGCAAGCTGACGCCGGTGCTGCGCGCGCGTTATCCGCTGGCTGCGGCCTGGGGCCACGAACACATTGCCCCGGGGCGCAAGACCGACCCCGGGCCCGCTTTCAACTGGACGCGTTTTTCGCGCGACAGCGGCTTTGCGCGGCGGCAGTTGCCGCCCGTCTGACACTACTCAAGGACTGGTTATGTTGAAGATCTGGGGACGTCTTACGTCCGTCAACGTGCAGAAGGTAATGCTGGCCGTGCGCGAACTGGCCCTGCCGCACACCTTTACCCAGGCAGGCGGACCGTTCGGCGTGGTGGATACGCCGGAATTCGCCAAGCTGAACCCGAACCGCACCGTGCCGGTGATCGATGACGGCGGCTTTGTGCTGTGGGAATCGAACGCCATCGTGCGTTACCTGGCCGCGCGCTACGGCGCGGGCACCTTGTGGCCGGAAGACGCGTGCATGCGCGCCGACGCCGACCGCTGGATGGACTGGCAGACCACCGAATGGCAAGCCGCGATGGGCCCCGCATTTCTGGGCCTGATTCGCACGCCGGAAGCCAAGCGCGACCACGCCGCAATTGAAAATTCGGTCAAGCGCTCCAACGTCCGCGCCCAGATCCTGGACCAGGCGTTGCAAGGCCGCGAGTTCATTGCCGGCCGTCACCTGACGATGGGCGACATTGCGCTGGTCAGCTCGGCGCACCGCTGGCTGGCCCTGCCCATCGAACGCCCCGATACCCCGGCGCTGTCCGCCTGGTATCGCCGCGTGATGATGCGCCCCGCCCCGCAAGGCGTGCTGACACTGCCGCTGGAATAAGGCGTGCCGGACCGCGTCAGCCGCGGTCCACCTTCCAGCCCATTTCCGCCGAAATACCGGCGGCGGCTTCCTGCACCACCGGCACCATGTCGCGCATGCGCTCCAGGGACATATACGGCACGGTGCTGGACACGCTGATTGCCGCCACGATGCCGCTTGAGGCATCGCGCACCGGCGCCGCCACACAGCGGATCGACGGCTCGTTGTCTTCCAGGTCAAACGCATAGCCCTGCGCCGCATAGTCACGCATGCGGTCGCGAAACGCTTCCCAGCTCTGCTGGCCGCCCGGTGCGCGCGAGGACACCGGCGCGCCGATGCGATGTAGCGCCTTCCATTGCGGTTCTTCGGTATCCAGCAGCAGCGCCTTGCCCACGCCCGTTGCCGCCAGCGGCATCCGATGGCCCACGCGCGAGCGCATTTCCAGCCCCTTCTTGCCAGGAATCTTTTCCAGGTACAGCACTTCGTCGTTGTCGCGCACGGCCAGATGAATGGTGTCGCCCGTCTGCGCGGCCAACGCATCCAGGTAGGGCCGCGCCAGCGTCGCCATGGGAAACGCTTCACGCGCCTGGAAACCCAGTTCGATCAGCTTGGGGCCCAGCACATAACCCACCCCCGGCAAAGCGCGCAGATAGCGCTCTTGCACCAGGCAGCTGGCAAGCCGGTGTGTGGTGCTGCGCGCCACGCCGATGCGGGCGCAGATTTCCTTCAGGTCGCGCGCGCCGTCGGCCACCGCCTGCACAACGGCCAGGCCGCGCATCAGCGTCTGCGTGCCGGCCGGCGCGGCGGCGTCGGGGTCCAGGGAGGGAATGGGATTTGCGGGCAAGGGGAAGGTCATGAAACGGGGATGAAACGGGGAGGCAATGGCGGAAACGGGGCAAGCATACCCGGGATGACAAGGGCCAGGGCGCGACACAGGGCAACCGGCCATCCGATTCGGGCACCATCCAAAACGTGCCTTCTACCGCGCCACATTCCCTGTATGTGGGATTTAATTCTATATTTTGAGATTTTTCAAGCTCTGATCTAGAATTTTTTCCAGCGCGCGCCGCGCTTTGCACAAGCCCGGTGCGCACCGACACAACAAGGTTTCCCCGCCCCGCCCGCCTGACGCATCCCCGCGCCGGACGGGCGCATCAGGCAGGGCAGCCAACGATGAGACACATCAGATGACACCCGCAACGCCCGCCCGCGCGGCGCTTATCGCGCTGGATTGGGGCACCTCTTCGCTACGCGCGTATCGGCTGGACGGCACGGGCCGCACGCTGGATACGCGGCATCTGCCGTGGGGCATCATGCGCCTGCCGCAACCTTTGCAGGATGGCGCGGCCAGCACCGCCCTGTCTGGTTTCGACCTGGCGTTTGACCAGGCTTGTGGCGACTGGCTGCGCGCGGAACCGAGCTTGCCCGTCATCGCCTGCGGCATGGTTGGCAGCGCGCAAGGCTGGCGCGAAGCGGCCTACCTGGACGTGCCCGTCGACCTGGCGCGCATCGGCACCCTGCTGACGGTGGTGGAACGCACCAGCGCCGGACCCGACGCCACGCCGCTGCATATCGTGCCCGGCCTGATCCAGCGTCACGGCCTGCCCAACGTGATGCGCGGCGAAGAAACGCAGGTCTTCGGTGTGATGTTCGACCAGGCTGAAAAATCCCGCGCCAATGCCGCCGACAGCGTGCTGATCGGCTTGCCCGGCACGCATTCCAAATGGGTCACCGCCCGCCGAGGCCGCGTCACCCACTTCGACACCTTCATGACCGGCGAGGTCTACGCCGCGCTGCGTGGCCACACCATCCTGGGCCGCACGATGAGCGACGCGCCGGCCGCCGACATGGCCGCCTTCGAGCGCGGCGTGAAGGTAGCCGGCGCACCGGCCGGACGCGCCGGCGTGTTGTCCACCATCTTCAGCACGCGCGCACTGGGCCTGACCGGCGAACTGGCGCCGACGTCGCAAGCCGACTACCTGTCCGGCCTGCTGATCGGCCACGAAATCGCCGCACTGGCCCAGATGCTGCACGAGCAAGGCGAGCGGCCCCGCATCGTGCTTTGCGGCGACCCGGCGCTGTGCCAACGCTACATCCTCGCCATGCAGCACTACGGCCTGGGCACGCCCGAACAAGCGCAGAACGCCACCGAACGCGGCTTGTGGCACCTGGCCGTCTGCGCCGGGCTGGTCAAGGCCGAACCGGGCGCCGCCGGGCAGCGCTACGCCCCCCCCACCCCTTCGGCATCCGTCCAGGAAACCACATGAACCACACCGGACTGCAAACCGCCATGGCCCACTGCGGCCTGATCGCCATCCTGCGCGGCATCCAGCCGCACGAAGCCGAAGACATCGGCAACGAACTGTACGCGGCGGGCTTTCGCCTGATCGAAGTGCCGCTGAATTCGCCGGACCCCTTGGCCAGCATCCGCGCCATGCGCGCCGCGCTGCCAACTGATTGCCTGATCGGCGCCGGCACCGTGCTTGACCCCGACGACTGCGCGCGCGTGCAGGATGCGGGTGGCGAACTGATCGTCATGCCGCACAGCGACGCCGCCGTCATCCGCGCGGCCAAGACGCTGGGCATGGCGTCCTGCCCCGGCGTTGCCACGCCCACCGAGGCATTCGCCGCGCTGGCCGCCGGCGCCGACGTGCTGAAGATGTTTCCCGCCGAACAGCTGGGCCCCAACGTGCTGCGCGCATGGCGCGCCGTGATGCGCCCGCCGATCGCGCTGGTGCCCGTGGGCGGCATCACGCCCGACAACCTTTCCGACTTTGCCCGGGCGGGCGCCAGCGGCTTCGGCCTGGGCTCCGCCTTGTACAAACCCGGCCTGACGGCCACCGAAGTCGGCCAGAACGCGCGCGCATTCGCCGCCGCCTGGCAACGCGCCTATTTCGCCCAGGAGACCCAAGCATGAAGATCACCAAGCTCACCACCTACATCGTGCCGCCCCGGTGGTGCTTCCTGAAAATCGAGACGGACGAGGGCATCGTCGGCTGGGGCGAACCCGTCGTGGAGGGCCGCGCGCATTCGGTGGCCGCCGCCGTTGAAGAGCTGTCCGATTACCTGGTCGGCAAAGACCCGCGCAACATCGAAGACCACTGGACGGTGCTGTACCGGGGCGGCTTTTATCGCGGCGGCGCCATCCACATGAGCGCGCTGGCCGGTATCGACCAGGCGCTGTGGGACATCAAGGGCAAGCACCTGGGCGTGCCGGTGTCGCAACTATTGGGCGGCAACGTGCGCGACCGCATCCGCGTGTATTCGTGGATCGGCGGCGACCGCCCTGCCGATACCGCCGCCGCCGCCAAAAGCGCGGTGGACCGCGGCTTTACCGCCGTGAAGATGAACGGCACGGAAGAACTGCAATTCATCGATTCGTTCGACAAGGTTGAAAAGTGCCTGGAGAACGTGGCCGCCGTGCGCGATGCCGTCGGCCCCAACGTGGGCATCGGCGTGGACTTCCACGGCCGCGTGCACAAGCCCATGGCCAAGGTCTTGATGAAAGAGCTGGACCCGTTCAAGCTGATGTTCATCGAAGAACCCGTCTTGAGCGAACACTACGAAGCCTTGAAGGAACTGGCGCCGCTGACGTCCACCCCCATCGCGCTGGGCGAACGCCTGTTCTCGCGCTGGGACTTCAAGCGCGTGCTGTCCGAAGGCTACGTGGACATCATCCAGCCCGACCCGTCCCATGCGGGCGGCATCACCGAAACGCGCAAGATCGCGGCGATGGCCGAGGCCTATGACGTGGCGCTGGCGCTGCATTGCCCGCTGGGTCCCATCGCCCTGGCCACCTGCTTGCAGATCGATGCCGGTTGCTACAACGCCTTCATCCAGGAACAAAGCCTGGGCATTCACTACAACGCCGCCAACGACCTGCTGGACTACGTCAGCAACCGCGAAGTCTTCCAGTACGAAGACGGCATGGTCGCCATTCCGCAAGGCCCGGGCCTGGGCATCGAGGTCAACGAGGAATACGTAAAGGAGCGCGCCGCCGTGGGCCACCGCTGGCGCAACCCGATCTGGCGCCATGCCGACGGCAGCTTCGCCGAATGGTAAGGCAAGCCCGATCACGCTGACTGACCGCCATGCGGCGCCTCTTGCTTCTGTCACGAGCGCCGCTTTTTTCTTCTTTATATCGATAACCCATCGGCATCCAAGCCGATGGCCCCGCCCCTAGCAGGGCGCACGAGGAGACAATCCGTGTCAACCGCCACCCACGCCGGCTTGCAACACACCCAGCGCCCCACGCGCAGCCGGTACATCATCATGGTGATGCTGTTTATCACCGTCGTCATCAACTACCTGGACCGCAGCAACCTGTCCATCGCCGCGCCCGCGCTGAAAGACGAGTTTGGCCTGGACACCTGGCATGAAGGCCTGATCCTGTCCGCCTTCGGCTGGACCTACGCCGCCATGCAGATCCCCGGCGGCTGGCTGGTGGACCGCGTATCGCCCCGCGTGCTGTATGCCGTGGCGCTGATCCTGTGGTCGGCGGCAACCTTCTTCATGGGCCTTGCCAGCAGCTTCATCATTCTGTTCGTGTTGCGCCTGGCGGTAGGCGCGCTGGAAGCGCCCGCCTATCCCATCAACAACCGTGTCGTCACCACCTGGTTTCCGGAAAAAGAACGCGCCACCGCCATCGGCTTCTACACGTCGGGCCAATTCGTGGGCCTGGCCTTTCTGACGCCCGTGCTGGCCTGGCTGCAACACCATTACGGCTGGCACATGGTGTTTGTCAGCACCGGTTTGCTGGGCATCGTGTGGGGCGTGCTGTGGTACCTGATCTACCGCGAACCACGCCAGTTCAAGGGCGCCAATGCCGCCGAAATTGAACTGATCCAGCAAGGCGGCGGCGTGGTCGACCTGGACCGCAACGCGCGCGCCAAGAAGGCGCCGTTCAACTGGAATGACTTGGGGCTGGTCATGTCCAAGCGCAAGCTGTGGGGCGTGTACCTGGGCCAGTTCTGCCTGACGTCCACGCTGTGGTTCTTCCTGACGTGGTTTCCGACTTACCTGGTGAAGTACCGCGGCATGGACTTCATCAAGTCGGGCTTCCTGGCATCCGTGCCCTTCCTGGCCGCGTTCGTGGGCGTGTTGTGCTCGGGCGTGCTGTCCGACTTCCTGGTGCGACGCGGCGCCACCGTGGGCCTGGCGCGCAAGCTGCCCATCATCCTGGGCCTGCTGATTT
Source organism: Achromobacter sp. RT286_PF (assembly GCF_059760425.1). Taxonomy (NCBI): domain Bacteria; kingdom Pseudomonadati; phylum Pseudomonadota; class Betaproteobacteria; order Burkholderiales; family Alcaligenaceae; genus Achromobacter; species Achromobacter sp. RT286_PF. The sequence goes on along the minus strand of NZ_JCBAMR010000007.1, from coordinate 366 downwards.
CCACGTCGATGATCGGCGCCAACTTCACCGATTCCACGCCCTGGGTCATCTTCTTCCTGGCGCTGGCCTTCTTCGGCAACGGCCTGGCATCCATCACGTGGTCGCTGGTGTCAACGCTGGCGCCGGTGCGGCTCTTGGGCCTGACGGGCGGCGTGTTCAATTTCGTGGGCAACCTGTCATCCATCTGCACACCCATCGTCATCGGCTTCCTGGTGTCCAAAGACAACTTCGCCCCTGCCATCGTCTACGTTTCGTCGCTAGCCCTGCTGGGTGCGCTGTCGTACATCCTGCTGGTCGGCAAGGTGGAACGGATAGAGGCTTGATCCAAGCGAAGCAGGCGCCACGCATCGGGCCGCTGGATAGCGG